>JAJYGB010000425.1:0-11633 GCA_021785235.1 Bacteroidota bacterium | reverse complement strand
TTTTATGAGATTACCAACCTTCTCTGTTCTGACGGACATTTAGATAACTTTTCTTTCCTGCGGTCTCTTTGTGACTTCCGAACAAGTGCCGGTCACGCAAGCGTTCGCTGGGTCTCCACTATAGCGAAGGCTTCGATTGTATCGCCTTCCTTGAGGTCATTGTAATTCTCGAGGCTGACGCCGCATTCGTATCCTTCCTCAACTTCTCTCACATCGTCCTTGAATCTTCGTAGTGAAGCAATGGTACCTTCGAATACCACGATCCCGTCGCGGACCAGTCTGACACGGTTGTTTCTCTGGATCTTTCCATCCACAACGTAGCAACCGGCGACAGTGCCGAATTTCGGGACCTTGAATGTCTGGCGAACCTCGAGCGAGCCGACGACGTCTTCGCGGATTTCCGGACTCAGCAATCCTTCGAGTCCCTTTCGCACGTTTTCGATCGCGTCGTATATGATGCTGTAGAGCTTTATGTCGACTGATTCCGCCTCGGCGAGTTTCCTTGCGGCCGAGCTGGGCCTGACGTGGAAACCGAGGACAATCGCGTTCGAGGCTGCGGCGAGAAGTACATCGGACTCGGAAATCGCTCCGACGGCCTTGTGTATGACCTGGACTCTCACCTCATCGTTCGAGAGTTTCGCAAGAGAGTCGCTGAGCGCTTCCACGGAGCCGTCCACATCGCCTTTGACGACAATGCTAAGCTGCTTGATCATGCCTTCCTTGATTTCCTTGGAAATGTCTTCCAGGGTCACATGGTGCTGTGAGCCGCGCATAGTCTGTTCGCGCTTGATTATCTTTCTGCGGTTGCTGATTTCACGGGAGATCTTCTCGTTCTCGAGGGCAACTATGACGTCACCCGCAAGCGGAAGTTCGTCAAAGCCCACGACCTGCACCGGCATCGCCGGGCCGGCCGCGGTTATTTTCTTTCCACGCTCGTCGGTCATCAAGCGGACTTTTCCGTTGCTTGTTCCCGCGACGTAGGCGTCGCCTACTTTCAGCGTCCCTTTTTGGACCAGGACAGTCGCCACCGCGCCCCTTCCCCTGTCGAGTGTCGATTCGATCACGACACCTCTCGCCAGCCTGTCGGGATTGGCTTTCAGGTCAAGGACTTCCGCCTCGAGAAGGACCTTCTCCAGGAGGAGCTCGACGTTGGTTCCCTTCTTGGCTGAAATTTCCACGGACTGGGTCTTGCCTCCCCACTCTTCGAGCAGGACGCCGTGGTCGGCAAGCTGTTTCTTTATCCTCTCCGGATTCGCCTCCGGCCTGTCTATCTTGTTTATAGCGACGAGAAGCGGCACGTTCGCGGCGCGGGCGTGGTTGATCGCCTCGATAGTCTGCGGCATAACGTTATCGTCGGCCGCGACCACTAGGATTACAATGTCTGTCGCCTGTGCACCCCGGGCACGCATTGCCGTGAAGGCCTCGTGTCCCGGTGTGTCGAGAAATGTAATCTGTTTCCCGTTCGGCAGGCTGACCTGGTATGCGCCTATATGTTGGGTTATTCCGCCCGCTTCTCCGGCCACCACATTCGCCTGCCTGATGAAATCGAGCAGCGAGGTCTTACCGTGATCGACATGTCCCATGATCGTAACCACGGGAGGACGGGGTTTGAGCGTCTCCTCGTCATCCGGCCTGTCTTCGAGCACATCGGCCGTATATTCCTGCTGCAGCTCTACCTCGTAACCGAAATCGTCGGCGAGCAGGGTTATGGTCTCCAAATCCAGTCTCTGGTTTATCGACACCATCAGTCCAAACGAGATACACTTGGATATGACTTCACCGACATCGACGTTCATTAGCCTTGCAAGCTCCCCGACCGAGACGAACTCCGAGAGCTTCAGTTGTCTTTTCTCAATTTCCTTCTTTTCGATCTCGATTTGTGCAGCCTCAAATTTTTCTTTTCTTTTCTTCTTCCTGTTCGCGGCGCGCTCGGAGTCGCCTGAATCCCCGATGCTTGCCATAGTCCGCTGAAATGCGAGGTCGACTTCAGCCTGATCTACATCGGGATGCTTTCCCTTCTTTTTCTTGCGCTTCTTAATATCCTCTTCCGATTCAACTTCGGGGACGGGCACAACCTCGGCACTCTGCTCGCGGATTTTTTTCTTTTTCTTCTTTTTCTTCTTCTGGGCCTGGGTCTCGGTTTCGAGCTGGGCTTCGGCCTCCTTGGTCTTCTTCTGAGCTTCTTCAAGCTCCTTGCGCATCCGCATTTCCTCTTCGGTGATCAGGCGGCCGGTGCGCAGATCCATCCTGCCGCGGATCTTCAAACCCTTTTCTTCCTTCTTGGGAGGCGCCGGCTCTTCAGCTTTCTGTTGGGGGGTGGACTCCGGCACAACCGACTTGTCGGCTACGGGCGCCGCAGGCAGGGATTCTGTTCCGCTAATCGCGGTTGGTTCCTCAACCCGATGCGCTTCCACCCCGCTTACGTCAGCAGCCCGCGCTGTTAGTTCCGCCTGCAAGCTGGGCTCCGCGGCTGCTACAGCCGAAGCTTCAGAATCAACCTGCAAAGGCTCATTTTCTACCGGTTGAGCCGTCGCAGTGACCTCTGCCGGCTCAATCACGTCCGCGGGCATGCTCGGAACCGCAGGTTCCGTTTTCGCTTCGGCAGTATGCTGCCGCTCGACAGTCACAGTGTCGACGAGTTTCTTTACCGAAACTTTTTCTTCCTGCTTCTCAGTAAGCTGCTCTTTGATCTTCTGCCGCTTCCCTACCTGGTCCAGCTCTTTCTTGAAATGGGCGGCCACTTCATTGTACATCTGCTCGTCGACAGACGAGGTGCGCTTCACTTTGTCGTGACCTTTCGTCTTAAGAAAGTCCACGATCTGGTCAGCGGACACCTGAAATTCCGATGCGACTTTTGTTACGAGTTTTTTCTTAGTGGTAGTATCAGCCATGCTGAGAGTAGCCTTTCTTTAAAACCTATTCATCCCGCGGTTCATTTTCTGGTTCTTCCTCGAGTTCCTTGCGCATCATTTCCTTTATCTTCTGGATCTCCTCCTCGGAGATTTCAACGTCCATCTTGATTTCGTCATCGGTGGCTTCAAGGACATTTCTCGCCGTGAGGTAGCCGGCGTCCAGGAATTTGGTGAGCAGCTCTTCGCCCAGCTCTTCCTTGAACTCGGAGAGATCGATATCGTACATCTCCG
This sequence comes from Bacteroidota bacterium, assembly GCA_021785235.1. Next base: position 8,490 of record JAJYGB010000425.1, on the reverse strand, counting down.
CCGCTTCCTTCTCCCTGCCCTCTCCCTTGGCTTCAGGGGTGACACCTTCCCTCATCAGGTCTATGTCGAAGCCCGTCAGTCGCGAGGCGAGCTTAACGTTGATACCTTCCTTGCCGATGGCGATAGACTCCTGGTTGTTGTCGACCCACACCTGGGCTTTGTGGTTCTCGAGGTCCACTTCCACCTTCGTTACCTTGGCAGGAGTTAACGCGCGCTCCACGAAGACCTTCGGCTCCTCGGAGAAGAGAAGCACGTCTATGTTCTCATTGTTGAGCTCGCGGACGATCGAATGGATTCGTACCCCCTTCATGCCGACGCAGGCTCCAACTGCGTCCACTCTGGAATCAGTCGAGAGCACGGCTACCTTCGCCCTCTTGCCGGGATCACGAGCGATTGCCCTTATTTCTACGACGCCGTCGAAAATCTCGGGTATCTCCATCTCGAACAGCTTCTTGAGAAACATGGGGTCGGCCCTTGAGATGATGACCTGTGGACCGGACGTCCCTTTACGCACCTCTTTGACAACCGCTCGAACCGTGGAATTCTTCCTGTAGTGCTCGTTCGAGATCTGTTCGGAGCGCGGAAGAAAAAGTTCGCGTCGGTTGTGGTTCACCAGTATGAAGTCGCGTTTCACCTGGTAGATCTCTCCGACGACTATTTCGCCGATCATCTTGTTGTACTCGTCGTAGATAACATTCTTCTCGTATTCGTGCAGGCGCTGGAGGAACGTCTGGCGCGCGAATACCACGAGTCGCCTCCCCAGCTGCTCAGGCGGTATCTCCTCGGGATATTGATCGCCTATCTCAAAATCACCGTCCGGTTCGATCTGCTTCAGCGTTTCAAGGCTGATCTCCCTGCCGGGGTTCTCGACGGTCTCAACGATATTCTTTATTACATAAATCTCTATTTCGCCGCGATCCACATTGGTGACGATATCCGTTTCTGCGTCATCACCATATTTCTTCTTGACTATTCCCGCGAATACTTCTTCAAGAATTTCAGAGACGACCTCTTTGTCGATGCCCTTCTCTTTCGCAATTTCTGCCGCGGCAGATATAATGTCACTCTTCTCTGCGTGCATTTATCCTCCTATCACCATCTAATTTTAACTCTTGCTTCCACTATCGAGTCGAATCTCAGTTCGATCGAGGCCGTTCCTGCTCTCAAAGTTATCTTCTCTTCAGTCAATCCCGCCAGGTCGCCCTCAGCTTCCTTCGTTTCACCTGCCTCCAGGTACTTGACCGACATAAGCCTTCCCATGTTACTCCGGTATTGCCTTTTGTCCTTCAACGGCTCACCGACTCCCGGCGAGGAAACATCCAACCGGAAGCTCTCTCCCAGAATACCGGATGTCTCGAGGATGGGGAGTATTCCACGGCTGATCTCGGCGCACTGGCTTATCGTAATCCCCTTCTCGGTCTCGCAATAGACCTCGAGCAATTGCCTCTTCCCTTCGCCCTTGACGGCCAAATCGACCAAAAAGGCTCCGTGGTTCTGAACCGCGGTGCCCAGCAATGCTCGCAATTTCTCTATTTTCTCTGTTTTTTCCATGTTCTCTAAAAAAAATAGCCCAGAAATTCCGGGCTAGTCGTCCGAGACCGTTGAAATATACGCGTCGGAATCCACTTTTTCAATACTGAGGATCATCAAACGCGTCCAGGTGACGCAAAGTTGATTTTGAAAACAATATTTCGTAAAGTCATGTGATATCAGACTTTAGAAAGGGGGAGTTTCATGTCAAGCCTGAAAATGTTAATGTCCATTGTCTTGCTCAGCACCGCTTCACTGATAGCCGGCTGTGCTTCCTTTGACGGCCTGAATTCTAAGATCATCCCGCCAACGTTGATTGAGAAGGCTACCCTGCCGCCACCTCCGCCAGCGTTCGATTCCAGAGACTTCTACATCAAGATGGAAATACTCGTTGGCAAAGATGGTGCCGTCAGGCACGTCACGTTGACCCGGTCCACCGGCGACCAACAGTGGGATTCCGCCGCCGTGCAGCGAATAAAGGAGTGGAAGTTTTCCCCTGCAACGCTGGATGACAAGCCAATCCAGATGAGGATCATCCAAACGGCCAGAGTTGTCTCGGCCCAGCCGGAAATAATGGACATTTCCGAAATTGTGTGCGCGACTTCAGCCCATGCTGACTCGGCGTACGCACTCCTGAAGAGCGGTGCCGCATTCGACTCGACTGCGGCTATTTTCAAGTCGTCGGTTCCAATTCTCCCGAGCGGGCACATCGGGGAAGTGGATATCCACCGTTTCCCGGGCGAAGTTCAGGACGAGCTTCAGTCCCTCAAACGGGGTGGCTTCACTCACCCTCTGCCTCTTGGATCCTATTTCGCCATCTTCAAAAGAAATTAGAAGATCAAGAAGGAGGCAAGCCGCGAAGGTGTTCTTTCGCGGCTTGCTGCTTTGAAACTCGGCCGGTAAATATGTAAATTAATTGCACAAGCTGGAGGGTTGGCAGAATTGGCTAATGCACCGGTCTTGAAAACCGGCGCCCTTTGGGGCTTGGGGGTTCGAGTCCCTCACCCTCCGCTCCCCTTACCTTCCCTGCTCCTTAACATGATAAACCAAAATCTCCCTGGAGGATTAAATGCATTATCCATGGTGGTACGTTCCGAACCTTACTTCTCCGATGCTGATTGCCATGATCGCGACGATCCACGTCTTCGTTTCGCTCTATGCCGTCGGCGGCGGCATCGTGCTGGCCGGAGAAGTCTCTTATGCCTACAAAGTAAATAACAAATCCCTTCTTGATTACCTTAAATCCCACACATTATTCTTCATTCTGCTCACGGTCGTATTCGGAGCAATCACAGGAGTTGGTATCTGGTGGACGATCGGGCTCGCCTCGCCCCTCGCAACCGAATCGCTGATACACATCTTCGTGTTCGGTTGGGCCATGGAGTACGTGTTCTTCGTGCTCGAGGTAGTCTCTGCCTTCATCTTCCACTACTACTGGGGGCGGCTCGACGTTAAGACACACAAGATGATCGGCTGGATATATGCCGTCGCAGCTTACATCAGCCTTGTATTGATCACGGGGATTACCGCTTTCCAGCTCGACATCGGCAATTGGACTCCCGACAAGGGGATGTGGGCAGCGTTCTTCAACCCACAAACATTTCCGCAGATTATCGCACGGTCAGGCGCTTCTCTTCTGCTGGCTTCGCTCTACATTTATCTCCACGCAGCGTTCAAGCTCAAGAACGATAGCCAGCTTCGCGCCCTGGTGGAGAATAGAACCTCGAAGTGGGCGATGGCCGGAGCTGCCCTGGTAACCATCGGTGGAGCGTGGTGGTACATAAACATACCCGAGAGCGCAAAGGCGGCACTCGCCGGTGCAAGTGCACTGAACATCCTGTCGATTTTGGTTTTCGCCTCATCAGCGGTCGTCTTTTTTATGCTCTTCTTCGGTCCATACCGGAATCCCGGCTGGATCAATCCGGGGTTCGCAATTCTGTATTTTCTTCTCGGAATCGCCGCCACCGGCACGGGGGAGTTCATACGCGAAGGCGTGCGGAAACCCTATATAATCTATAACTATGTCACGGGCAACAACGTACTTGTGCAGGAGATACCGAGGCTGCAGGCAACCGGATACCTGAACGGCGGCACCTGGACAAAGGCATTTATGAAGGCTCATTACCCGCAGGTCATCGGGGCCGACGGGAACATCGAAGACGCCAAACTTCTGCAGCTCCCGTTGGATGAACAGAAAAATGTGGGTCAGGTGCTTTTCCAGTACCACTGCAACGATTGCCACTCAGTAAGCGGCTTCTCGGGTGTTGCCGAGCTCACACGGGGGTGGAGTAAAGATATGATCCACACTGTGGTCACCCACCTCGACAAAGCACACTTTTTCATGCCGCCGTGGTGCGGGACCCAGGCTGAGGCAACGATGCTCACAGAATACCTTGCGTCCCTGGCTGAACCCAGCCCTGCCGGCATGAAATTCGGCGGGAATGTTGGCAAATCGCCTTTCAAACAGCTCGCGGACAGGACAATGAGAGAGGAGGCATCCAAATGAACCCCCAGGACTTGATCGGACCCGTTTCACCGCTCGGCAACCCGGCGCCTTTCTGGTTTATCACGTTTTTCAAAGTGCTCGGGTTCGTTCTTCACATGATCCCGATGAATATCTGGTACGCCGGGATGATACTTGTCGCAATATTTGCGACGTTCGGGAAGAACCATTCGCTTGAGCTCGCTCACCGCCTTTCGCGGACCATGCCCGTCATCGTTGCGTTGGGTGTCAACCTCGGAATAGTCCCGCTCCTGTTTACCCAGGTGGGTTACTATCAATTCTACTACCCGGCGGGAATACTCATGGCGCATGCGTGGTTCAGCGTCATCGTGATTCTCATATTCGCGTATTACGGAGTGTACGTTTACTCCCTCAGCGTCAAGAACAATAAGAGCACGAAATTCGCGCTGGCTTCCGCCTGGGTCAGTTCCATCGCATTCATATTCATCGGCTTTTTGTTCGCGAATAATTTCAGTATGATGGCAAACGTGAACGACTGGATTCACATTTTCAACCGGACAAACGTAGGCGGCGCCGTTCCCGGGACGGGGCTGAACACCGCGGACCCGACACTCATACCCAGATGGCTGATGATGTTCGGGCTTGCGATAACAACGACCGCAGTGTTCATCGCTTTCGACGCGGTGTTCTTCAAAAGGCGCGACACTTCGGACGAGTATAAGAGATGGGCGGGAAGGTTCTCCTTCCTCCTGTACGCGGTCGGCCTCGTTTGGTTTGCCGCGATGGGAAGCTGGTATATTTTCGGGGCGCTGGAGAAATCGACTCTCAGTGAGGTCGGCGGCCATCCCCTAGTGTATTTTTTATTCGGTCTTACTGCCGTGTCACCAGGTTTCGTCTTTACCGTATTGTTCACACAGAGGAAGGGGCTGAAAAAAGGAGCGATAATTCTCGCGTCGATTCTTCAGGTTGTCGTCCTTAGCCTAAACGCCATCAGCAGGCAGTGGGTGCAGAACGTGGAAATATTCAGATATGAAGATGTCTCCAAACTTCCCGTCAACACTCAGTGGAGCCCCATGATCTCGTTCCTGATATTGTTCGTGATCGGGCTCGCGGTAGTGGGATGGATGATAGCGAAGATAGCCGCGGTCGAGAAGCAAGCCGCGAAGGCTTCCTAAAGGAAGGAAACAGGATGCAGGCAGGACAATAGTCTTGCCTGCATTGCAAATTTCCGGGTCGGGGTGATTAGTCTTTAGCCTGGGTAAAATCGTCGACAAGCTTTACAAGCTCGGGTCGACCCTGGCCTGATATCGCCGAGAACGGCAGGAAGGATTGGCAGTACTTCAGATTGGGGAGCTGCGCCTTCGCGCGCGCCATATGAGTGTTCATCTTGTTCTGAGAGAGCTTATCCGCCTTGGTCATTACGATGACATACGGGATTTTGTAGAACTCCAGCCAGCCAATCATGATCTTGTCGAGCTCCATGGGCTCATGACGGGCATCGAGGATTTGGATGACGAGCTTAAGCTGTTTCCTCTCCTGAAGGTAGGTCTCCACGAGTTTTGCCCAACTGGATTTCATGTGCTCGGGTGCGATGGCGTAGCCATACCCCGGGAGGTCCACAAAATAATGTTCGTCGTTAATCAGGAAAAAATTCAGAGACCTGGTCTTTCCGGGGGTAGAACTAGCCTGCGCAAGGTTTTTCTTGTTACAGAGCTTGTTGATGAGCGACGACTTACCGACGTTCGATCGTCCTATAAAAGCCACTTCCGGCAAGTCGGTATCAGGAACTTGCGAAAAATCCACAGCACTCGTGACAAATTTCGCTGCTTCGATCTTCATACGGTCATATCCCCGTTAAATTAATTCCACGGTTAAAGTTAACAAAAACGAATGTTAATCTCAATTCATCTGATGGGGACCGCAAAAACCGACATGGCTCCCTTCGCGACGGGATTTTGATCCGTTCGAGGGAGCTATCGATGAGATGTATAATTGCGGGATTCTGAGATGCGAACGACTACTGAGCCGGGGCCGACTCTGCCTTGGCTTCTTTCTTTTCTTCTTTCTCGGGAACCGCTTCTTTCTCTTTCGAGGGCTTGCGACGCTTCTCGGCTTCGTCGGCTGCGTTGAAGTCAACAAGTTCAATAATGGCAACTTCACCGCCGTCACCGTGCCGCTGACCGAGTTTTATGACTCTGGTGTACCCACCCGGTCTGTCCTGCGCCTTGGGGGCGACTTCAGAAAACAGTATAGTTAGCGCCTCCCTGTTCTTTATGAAGCGCGAGACATGCCTGCGAGCCGGCACGCTATCCTTCTTCGCCTTGGTGATCAAAGGTTCGATGAACATGCGTGTCTCTTTCGCTTTCGCGAGCGTCGTTCTGACTTGTTTGTATAGAATGAGGCTCGTTGCCAAAGACTCCATCAGAGCTTTGCGATGGGGAGCCGTTCTCTTTAATTTTCTTCCCGAATTCAGGTGTCTCATTATTAAAAACTCCGATTACTCGTTGTCGTCTTTCAAATATTTGCTGACGTCCATTCCGAAATTCAAGCCCATGCTCCCGATCTTCTCCGCCAGTTCCGCCAGGGACTTGCGTCCGAAATTTCTGAACCGGAGAAGTTCTGCCTCGTCCTTGTTGACCAACTCGGAGATCGTGTGGATGTTCGCAGCCTTGAGGCAGTTGTGAGCACGAACCGAGAGTTCGAGTTCATCAACTGACATTTTCAAAAGCTTTCTCACGCGCGCCGCCTCTTCCTCCTGGGCTGACCCCTCTTCGGACGCTTCCTGGTGGATTCCGAGGTTGAGGAAAAGCTGGATGTGGTCCTGCAGCATTTTCGCCGCGGTCGTAACCGCGTCCTCAGGAGTAATCGAACCGTCAGTTTCCACTTCCAGTGTCAGCTTCTCGAGAGTAGTCTTCTCTCCGACTCCGGTCGGCTGGACGAAGAACCTGACGTTTCTGATCGGTGAGAACAACGCGTCCACCGACACCAGATCCTCAGGAGCCTCGGCGAGCTTGTGATCTTCAGCCGGCTCATATCCCTTGCCGCGGCCAATTCGCAATTCCACCTCGATTTCCCTGGAATCGCTCAGGGTTGCGATGTGATGTTCGGGGCTAAGGACTTCTATCTGGGGGTACTGTCGCTGAATTTCATCAGCCGTGAACTCCATCGGTCCCTTCAGCTTCAGGCTTATCTTATTGATCTTTTTATCTATAAGCTTTATGCGGACTCCCTTGAGATTCAGAGTGAAATCGACAAGGTCCTCCGACATCCCTTTGATAGTGGAAAATTCATGCAGGGCGCCGGGAATCCTGAAGTGGGTGAAGGCCCATCCGGGAATAGACGACAGGAGGACTCTCCTGAATGAATTACCCAGCGTTGTGGCGTAGCCGCGTTCGAGCGGTTCCACAATGAATCGGCCGAAATTATTGCTATAACTAGACTGATCCAGGACTATTATTTCTGGCATTTGCAATTTCACAGCGCTCATTAGATTTTCACCTCAATTAAATTTCTCAATTACTCGTCCCGACTTTCCGGGATCCATTCGGCAAACGCTTACTTTCGCGGCCGCCGAACATTACTTCGAGTACAACTCGACGATGAGTTGTTCATTCACATCCGGCAGTGGTATTTCCGAGCGTTCCGGAACTTGCAGGAACGTGCCGGTCAACTGCGCCTTGTCAAGCTGCAGATATGACGGCAGCATTCCATCTTTTATCCTCTTGAGGGAAGAGTGTATCGCATCGAGCTGATTACTCCCCTCGGCAACCTTAATCACATCTCCGGCTTTCACGAGATACGAAGCTACATCCACCTGCCTGCCATTGACAAGAAAATGACCGTGGAGAACGAGCTGGCGCGCACCCTTTCTTGAGGGGGCGAACCCAAGCCTGTAAAGAATATTGTCCAGCCTGCGTTCGAGAAGCCTGAGAAGGTTTTCGCCTGTCCTTCCCTTCTGGTGAGTGGCCATCTCGAAATAATTCCTGAACTGCCGCTCGTAGATGCCGTACATCCTTTTAACCTTCTGTTTCTCGCGGAGCTGCACTCCGTACTCGCTGACTTTCTGGCGCCTGCGGAGACCATGCTGGCCCGGAGGGTAATTCCGCTTCTCCAGCGGGCACTTGTCAGTGTAGCACTTGACTCCCTTCAGGAACAGTTTCTGCCTTTCTCTTCTACACAGTCTGCAACTCGGTTCTACATATCTTCCCATTTACTACTCCGAAAAATTTTTATTAAACTCTGCGTCTCTTTGGAGGCCTGCAGCCGTTATGCGGAATCGGCGTGACGTCACGGATACTGGTGATCTCGAGTCCGCCGGTTTGCAGCGATCTAATGGCGGCTTCGCGCCCCGACCCCGGACCCTTGACGAGCACTTCCACCTTCTTCATACCGAGGCTTGCTGCTTCCTTTGCCGCAGCCTCTCCGGCGGACTGAGCCGCAAAAGGAGTGCTCTTCCTCGAACCTTTGAATCCCATCTTGCCCGCCGACGACCACGA
>JAJYGB010000036.1 GCA_021785235.1 Bacteroidota bacterium | reverse complement strand
GCATCTTTTTGAGCGAAGAGAGGAGCTCTTTCGACCGCTCGCTCGAATCGATGGAAACCGCGATGCTTCTGGTCAGCTTCGCCGCGGCTTCTTCGAGCGGGTATGCTTCGTTCGCCATGATCCGGACAGAATCGCCGTTCGACTCCGCCTTCCCTGAAACGAGTATAATGGAGTCCGGAAACAATATGTTCTGGTACTTCGAAAATGCATCGGAGAAAAAGATCAGCTCGCCTTTTCCGGTGAAGTCTTCAAGCTGAACAAAAGCCATCGTGTTCCCTTTGCGGTCGATTTTCCGCCTGACATCTACGACTATGCCAGCCGCCCTTGCTGACGAGCCCTCGACGACCGTACTGGCATCCCCCAGCCGAATACTCGTGAAGGAGTTGAATTCCTGCTCGTATTTTAGCAGGGGATGTCCCGATATGTAAACGCCGAGAAGTTCTTTCTCCCGGTTCAGCTTTTCTCCCTGGCTCCACTCCTCGGCCTCGACGAGCGCCGGGTAGGTGGCGATTTCCTTCTGCTCTCCCTCGAGCACATCGAAGAGTGAGGATTGCGAGCTGGCGCGGCTTTCCTGGACGGACTGTCCGAATTGGATTATCCTCTCGAACGACGCATGAAGCTGCGCCCGTTTATGGCCGATGGAGTCGAACGCGCCGGCCTGGATTAAGCTCTCCAGCGCCCGCTTGTTCACCGCTTTCAAGTCTACGCGAGACACGAAATCGAATATAGTCTGAAACTTTCCACCTTCTTCTCTGGACCGGCTGATCTCTTCGGCAGCGCCGACTCCGACGTTCCTTATCGCGCTCAGCCCGAATCTCAGCTTGCCGTCCACCACCGAAAAGGTCGCGATGCTTTCGTTCACGTCCGGACCGAGAACCGTAATGCCCTGCTTCCTGCACTCATCGAGGAGGAGCGTCATCTTGTTTATGTCGCCGATTTCGCTCGTCAGAGTCGCGGCCAGAAACTCGGCAGCATAGTAAGTCTTGAGGTACGCGGTCTGATATGCAAGGACTGAATATGCTGCGCTGTGCGACTTGTTGAAGCCGTACGAGGCGAACTTGTCTATCAAATCGAATATCTCGCCGGCGAGCTTGCGGTCGATGGATTTTGTGGCGGCTCCCTCGACGAACTGCTTCTTCTGTTCCGCCATCAGGACCTTGTCCTTCTTACCCATGGCCCTTCTCATCATGTCTGCCTGGGCAAGCGTGAAACCTGCAATCTCGTTGGCTATCTGCATCACCTGCTCCTGATAGACCATTACGCCATATGTGGGGCGGAGGATCTTTTCCATGTTCGGGTGCAGGTACTCGATCGGCTTCTTCCCGATCTTCCTGTCGATGAAGTCGTCGATCATGTCCATCGGGCCCGGGCGATAGAGCGCGTTCATCGCTATAACATCGTCGATCGTCGTCGGCTTCAGCTTCTTGAGATACTCCTGCATCTTGGAACTTTCAAACTGGAACACGGCGACGGTCTGACCCGCGGCGAACAGCTCATACACTTTCGGATCGTCGTAAGGGATTTCGTTCAGGTCGATTTCCCTGCCGTGGTTTTCCTTTATAAGGCGGAGAGTATCTTCCAGCACGGTCAGTGTCCGGAGGCCGAGGAAGTCCATCTTGAGAAGCCCAATTTCCTCGAGGCTCTTGTACTCGTACTGGGTAATGACCTCTGTAGAGGGTGTCTTGTATAGCGGGACGTAGTCGGTAATTATCGCGGGAGCGATCACGACACCGGCCGCGTGAGTCCCGACGTTGCGGTTCGTCCCCTCGAGCACGAGCGAATATTCGATGAGTTGTTTTATCTTCGGATCGTTGCTCTCCTTCACCCAGCGAAGCTCAGGGATCGTGTCGATGGCTTCCTGCAGCGGAGTCACTCTTCCGAGGATGACGGGGATCTGCTTTGTAATGGAATCGATGGTTGAGAGAGGAATTCCCAGGACTCTTCCGACGTCTTTGAGCACCGCGCGCGACGAGAGCGTGCCGAAAGTCACGATCTGACAGACCGACTCCTCGCCATATTTCGACTTCACATATTCTATGACCTTGTCTCTTTTGTTATCGGCAAAATCGACGTCGATGTCGGGCATCGATACGCGCTCCGGGTTCAGAAATCTTTCGAACAGCAATCCGAATTTCAGCGGTTCCACATCCGTTATGCCGAGCGAGTATGATACGATGCTTCCGGCCGCGCTCCCCCTCCCCGGTCCGACCCGCACGCCCATGTCCTTGGCAGTGTTTATGAAGTCCTGGACGACCAGGAAATATCCGGCGAAACCCATCTTCTTGATGATTTGAATCTCGTGTTCGAACCGTTTCTCGATCTCGGGCGTAATATCCGCGTACCTTTTCTCCAGTCCCTTTCGGGCAAGCTTATGGAAAAATTCCTCGGGGCTGGAAACTCCGGCGTCCGCCGGAATCGGGAATCGAGGCATGAGATCCTGTTTCAGCTCCAGCTTAAGGTCGCATTTGTCGGCGATCTCGATCGTGGTTTCCATCGCTTCAGGGCCGAAATCGTAGTCGGCAAAGGCCTTTTCCATGTCTTCCTGGCTCTTGAAGTAGAATTCCGGCACTTTGTAGCGAAGTTCCGTAGGGTCCTTGGTCCCATTGCTGGATTGAGAAATGTTCAGCAGTATGTTGTGGGGGATCGCGTGTTCACGGCGCAAATAGTGGCCGTCGTTCACCGCGACGAGCCTGGAGCCGATCTCCTTCGCGATTTTCGGCATGGCAGCAAGCACGCGCTTCTCTTCCTCTAGACCATGACTGTGCACCTCGAGGTAGTAATCGTCGCCAAAGAGATCCTTATACATGCGGGCGGCCTTTCTCGCCGCCTCGATATTGCCGTCCACTATCGGCTCCGATACCGGTCCGCTCAGGCATCCGCTCAGCGCTATCAGCCCTTCGTGATGCTCCTTCAGGAGCTCAAAATCTATTCTGGGCTTGTAGTAGTAACCTTCCAGATGAGCAAGTGAAACAAGCTTGATAAGGTTCTTGTATCCCGTATAATTCTTCACGAGAACCGTAAGATGGTTGTACCCGTTCTTTTCGGTCCTCTTTCCTTTCGCGACGTACATCTCGCAGCCGACGATGGGTTTGATGCCGGCTTTCTTAGCGTGCTTGTACAGCTCCACCGCTCCGAACACGACACCGTGGTCGGTGAGCGCGAGGGCTGGCATCTTGAATTCCACAGCACGCTCTATCATGTCGTCTATCTGGGTCGCGCCGTCCAGAAGACTGTAATGCGAGTGATTATGTAGGTGAACGAATTGAGGCATGGTTAGAACATCGGGACCGGGTAAAGGTCAAATTGGGTTATCGTGTAATTATCGAATAGAGTCCTGTAATACAGCTGGACGTGATCGAGCGGACTGTAAATTTCTATCGTGTGCCAGCCCGGATTAACCGTTATCCAGGCCCCGGTCGGTGCCATCTCGTTGCCGTCAAACCGGACGAGCGGGCGGACAGTGCAGCCGAAACAGTTCATCGAGAGCATCGGGTAGAATGAATAAAGTGTGCTCTTCTCCTGGTACGAATTGAAGAAAGGCTTTTCGTCTACGTCGACATGATCGGGCCCTATGTCGAAAGGGATCTCATCCCCGCCGTTGATGTAGACGGGCATGTTACGAACCCATGTCTCGGCACCGACGATATCGAAATAATGCCATCCGGGTGCGATACCATCGGCGACGTAATACGCCTCGCCGGGTTTTAAGCTGATCATGTTCGAACCGTTCATATTAAAATCCGCTGGCATGCTCGTGTTGATGGACAAAATTGTTTTTGTAGTGTCGGTGGCACCGAGCTGGTAATCGGCCGTGACTCTCGCAAGATGTACGCTCGCGGTCGGCACCAGAAAGGCGCACGATGAAAACATGACCGCAAACAAAACGGACGCGAGTTTCACACTGACTCTCCGGCTTAAGGCTGCAGGTTTCGGACCGTCTACTGGAGGTTCAAAGCAAGCAGCTTGGGTTCGGTCATTTCCTCGATGGCGTATCGGACACCTTCGCGGCCGAAGCCCGAGTCCTTAATGCCTCCATACGG
>JAJYGB010000332.1 GCA_021785235.1 Bacteroidota bacterium | reverse complement strand
TTACGTTAAGCTTAACGGCGTTCCGGTTTTCATGAAGGGGGCCAACTACATTCCACAGGACAACTTTCTCGACCGGGTAACGACGGAACGATACCAACATATGATAAGATCAGCGGCCGAAGCGCATATGAATATTCTCCGCGTGTGGGGCGGAGGAATTTACGAGAAGAACGGATTCTACGATTTATGTGACAGCAACGGCATACTTGTCTGGCAGGAATTCATGTTCGCGTGCGCGATGTACCCGTCGGATTCGGTATTCCTCGACAACGTCAGGGAGGAAGCGATCCAAAACGTGACCCGTCTGAGAAACCACGCCTGCATAGCGCTGTTTTGCGGGAACAATGAAGACGTGGTCGGCTGGTACCAGTGGGGTCAGAGAGAGAAATATTCCGAAGACATTCAACGCGAGTTCGAAGCGAGCATGTACGAATTGTATCGCGTGCTTTTGGCCGACGTAGTGAAGGAATACGCTCCCGGTACGTACTATCATTATACAAGCCCGAGCGCGGGATTCAATGACGTTCCCCCATCCGACGGCGACATTCATTATTGGGGAGTGTGGCACGGTCACGAGCCGTTCTCGAGTTTTAATACCAACCTTGCGCGGTTCGTGAGCGAGTACGGCTTCCAGTCTTATCCTGAAATGAGCACTGTCGAGAAGTTCGCGTCCCCCCAGGACCTCGAGCTTCATTCAGCCGTAATGCTTTCACACCAGAGATGCTTGGCAGACAAGAGGAAAGACAAGGAATACGGCAACCGGCTGATCCAGACTTACATGGAAAGACATTACCGGCAGCCTAAAGACTTCCCGTCCTATGTTTACGTCAGCCAGGTTTTACAGGCCGAAGGGGACAAGATCGCGATGGAGGCACACAGGAGGAGCATGCCGTACTGCATGGGAAGTATGTACTGGCAGATCGACGACTGCTGGCCGGCCGCGTCGTGGTCCAGCATAGATTACTACGGCAACTGGAAAGCCCTCCACTATTACGCGAAAAGGGAATACCGGATGTTCCTGATATCGCAGGTGCTCGCCGACGACTCGCTTGAATTCTATATCGTGTCCGACAGTCTCGAGCCTGTCGAAGCTCTACTCAGCGTAAAAGTGATCGACTTCACCGGCAAAGTCATTTCGTCGATGGATTACCCGGTGAAAGTGGACGCGGACAGCAGCAGAATCTATGTCAAGGTGACGAAGAGCGACCTGGTAAAAAACGCGAATGAGTCAAACATAGTCCTGATCGGCCGCCTGGTTTCCGGTGACCGGATATTGACGGATAACTCGTTCCTTTTCAAGGAGCCGAAAGACCTGGACTTGCAGAAGCCGGATATAAGGATTACGGCTTCCAGGAATGAGGAGGGATACGCAATTGCTTTGACGTCGGACAAGTTCGCAAAGGATGTTTACCTGAGTTTCGACAGTCATCCGGGCTTCTTCACTGACAATTATTTCGATCTTCTCCCGGGTGAAACGAAGAGCGTAGAGTTCAAGACTAAGGAGGACCTGGGTGATATCGTGAAAGAGCTGAAAGTCTTAAGCCTCTTCGACTCCTACTAACGAATCGTTTGGAACCGAACCGCAAGGGACACAGAGCTTCCGAGAAAGGAAACAATCAGCCCCCGGCGTCTCCATGGTTCGATTAATTTCTCCCAACAAACAGGAAGGCGCTGAGAACTGTTACCCGTCGCTGAATGTTAAGATGACGAAGACATTATGGAGCGATCATGGCAGAGAAGTTGAGTAAAGACAATAGCGGGTGGAAGGAAGAGCTTACGCCTGAAGAGTATCGTATTACCCGTGAAAAGGGGACAGAGCGGGCGTTCACGGGCAAGTACTGGGATTTCCACGGAAAGGGAATGTACAAATGCGTTTGCTGCGGAAGCGAGCTCTTCGATTCCGGGACAAAGTACGATTCCGGCTCGGGATGGCCGAGCTTTTACGAGCCGGTTTCGGGCGGGAAGGTCGAAGAGGAGAATGACGCCACTTTCGGAATGACCAGGACGGAAGTCAAATGCAGCAAGTGTGGAGCGCACCTTGGACACGTTTTCGACGATGGTCCGGGGCCGACCGGGCTCCGCTACTGTATCAATTCAGCGGCTCTGAAATTCGAAGAGAAGAAGTAGGGAACGATGTTCAAGCCCGATGTTCGCAGCTTTTCACCGCTGAGCTGCAAACCAATCACGCCCGTTCTATCTGAGAGCCGCCGCCGGTTCGCGCGATAAAGACGTATCCATCTTCGTATCCGCGATCTTTATACTTGGCGGCTATTTCAGCAGACAGCTCATCCTCGAGGTCGGCATCGACGAGGCAAATGGCGCTTCCGCCGAACCCTGCACCTGTCATCCTGGCGCCGTATACGCCTTCAAGCTGCTCTGCAATCTCCACGAACGTGTCGAGCTCAGGAGAGCTGACGTCATAGTTTGAGCGCAGGCTCATGTGCGATTCGAGCATAAGCTTGCCTACCAGGCCGAGATCTTCCTTATTCAGGGCGTCGACGGTCTGCAATGCCCGCTGGCTTTCCGTTACCACGTGAAAGGCGCGGGCGTACAGCATCGGATCCATCTCCTCCTTCACGCTCTGCAAATCATCGATTGTAACATCTCTCAGCGATACCAGGGGCCGTTGGAGTTTTGCGGAAAGGTCGGTTACCGCCGTCTGGCACTGCTGCCTTCGCTTGTTGTATTCTGTCGTAGCGAGCGCCCGTTTGACTCCCGTGACGCAGACGACCAGTGAGCACTTATCGGAGATCGGAACGTACTTGTATTCCAGCGAGCGGGCATCGACCAGGAGCGCGGTGTTTACGCGAGCGAATTTCGCGACGAAGGGGTCCATAATGCCTGACTGCACACCGACGAACTCGTTCTCTATGTGCTGTGCGAGGAGCGGGACCTCGATATCTTTGAGCGGTATTTCGTACAATCGGGAAACGGCCTCGATGATCGAGACAACATAGGCGGCTGAAGAACTCAGGCCGCTTCCGCGGGGAACAGTGCTGCCGATGGCGAAGTTGAGTCCCTTTACAGGTTTCAATTCGTTCAGCAGGCTGCATGCACCTTTTATATAGTTTACCCAGAAATTGGAATGCTCGAATTTCCCGGGCTGAATCTCGAACGAAGTTTTCTTACTGAGCTCTTTCGAGAACGCGATGAAAAGATCTCCGCCGCGTCTCCCCGCCGCCGTATATGTGCGCCGGTCTATCGCAACAGGAAGCACGAAACCGCCGTTGTAATCCGTATGCTCACCGATCAGGTTGATCCGTCCCGGTGCGCTTGTGATTATGTCCGGTGATTTGCCGAACTCCTCCCGGTAAAGTCTGCCAAGTTCCTTTTTTATATCTTCCGACATGACAGCGTCCATCTCGATCCTGTCTCTGGCTCGCTGGGAATTTCTTCTTCTTGACCTTGAAAAGCCATCCAACTTCAGTTGCTCTCTCATTGTGTTATTGGTGATTCGCCGATCTGTTATGGTTAACTGAAATTACCTGAACCTCTATTGTACGAATTTAAGACTAATCCGAACATTAAAAAGGTATTTCTTCGCCCCCGAAATCACGGGTACAGCGAAACCGCTCAACCTCAAACGAAAGGAGCTTCGCGATCTATGCAGCCAGGGCAGGGAATAGTCCTATGAGTCGGGAGTCAGGCTTCCGTTTCTGCCGCCTCCTCGATGCGGACCAGTTCTCCCTTCTTGAATTTTATGATCGCAGCGACATTTCCCAGTGAAGCGATCAAGCTTCCGCCTTGAATGTGCCGCACCGCAGCGCCCTGACGCGCTGCCTCTTCGACAAGATCATAGATCATGTCGGATACCTCTACCAAAGGTTCACCGCAACCTTCACATGTATTTCCCTCTGAATACGGCATGCCGCACTGAGAACAAACCAGACCCGGCTCGGCGAAATCCTGGGCTACGGCCAGGGTCTGGAGATTATAATCATGCGCGGCTTCAAGCACGCTCCTGATTCCCTTAACAGCGTAGCCGTCCTTCTCGATCTCGCCGGCTATCCTTCGGAGCAGCTTCCGTTCTTCGTCAAGTTCA
>JAJYGB010000464.1 GCA_021785235.1 Bacteroidota bacterium | reverse complement strand
CGGAAACTGTGGGTGCTGCCATAGTTAACATTGAAGGCAAACTCGCTTAACAATTCCTTAACATTAAATTAACCTCCAAGTAAATGCCCCTGGATAATTTAAATCCATGGCAGTTGAAGAGGAGATCGTGGGAGCTCTTGCGGAGCCACTTAAGGTCGAAAGGAAATCATTATTTAGGGCCGATGCGGCATTCAAAGTTGTGTTGGGCTTTTTCGCGTTCCTTGTCATCGTCTTGTTGGTGTGGCTCGGCATCGAGCTGTATTTATCCTCTCGGGAAGCATTCGCGAACGCGGGTTTTTGGAATTTCGTAAAGGGGACTACCTGGAATCCGGTAAGCGAAGTCTTCGGTGCGCTGCCGTTCATATATGGGACGCTCGTGACATCTTTTTTGGCGCTTCTGATCGCGACGCCGCTCGGAGTAGGCACCGCGATTTTTCTCGCGGAACTGTCGCCGAAGTGGATGAGGAAGTTGTTGCAGCCTCTTGTCGAACTTCTCGCCGGAATACCTAGCGTCATATATGGACTTTGGGGAATATTTGTTTTATCGCCGTTGATGGCGAACTACGTCGAGCCTTTCCTCCAAAATAATTTCGGTTACCTTCCGTTCTTCAAAGGTTACGCGCTAGGCATCGGCTTTCTAACCGCTTCCTTGATACTCGCGATCATGATTGTGCCGTTCATTATTTCGGTCTCGACAGAAGTGCTGCGAACGGTTCCGGTGCCGCTCAAAGAAGGGATGTACGCTCTTGGCGCGACTCGCTGGGAGACATTGAAGAAAATCGCGCTTCCATTCGCGAAGAGCGGCATCTTCGGCTCGATTATTCTCGCGCTCGCGAGGGCTCTCGGTGAAACGATGGCTGTTACAATGGTAATTGGAAACACCCCGAAGATCACCGAATCGCTTTTCCAGCCCGGATACACGATGGCGGCGGTAATCGCGAACGAATTCACAGAGGCAACTTATACTTCTTATTTGTCCGCGTTGATAGCGATTGCCTTCATACTTCTTCTAATAACTCTTATCGTAAACGCAGTAGCGAGGTGGCTGATTTGGCGGACAACAATGGCCAGGTAAGGAGGATGGTGCTAGTGGGAAGAGACTTTTCCTACTGGCGCCGCAAAATATCGAGTGGCTTCTTTACTGCCCTTTTCTCATCGAGTATCATCGTGGTACTTCTCCCTTTGGTTCTCATAGTGGGATACCTTTTCTACAAGGGAGCAGCTTCCGTCAACATGAACTTCTTCCTTCACAGGCCGGCGCCGGTAGGTGAGGCGGGAGGAGGCATGGCAAATGCGATCATCGGTTCAGTGTACGTCGTTGGAATCGCGGCATTGATCGGGATTCCGATCGGGCTTTTCGGCGGTATATTCCTCGGAGAATTCCCTCATACGAAATTTTCAAATGTCGTTAGATTCGTCGCCGACGTTCTAAACGGCACTCCGTCGATCGTCATGGGCGTTTTCGCGTACACGGTCGTCGTTCTCCCGATGAAAAGCTTCAGCGTCCTGGCAGGCGGCTTCGCGCTCGGCGTAATGATGATGCCGACGGTCCTGAGAACCACGGACGAGATTTTGCAGACGGTGCCAACCTCTATCCGTGAGGCCTCGCTCGCGCTCGGAGTACCGTACTGGAGAACCGTCCTGTCGGTTGTGCTGAGAAGCGCGAAAAGCGGTATCATAACGGGAATTCTTCTCGCAGGCGCCAGAGTCCTCGGCGAAACCGCGCCGCTGCTGTTTACGAGCTTCAACAACGCCTTCTTTAGTTACAGCCTTACCCAGCCGATTTCGACATTGCCCGTACAGATATTTAACTACGCCATCTCACCATACCGGGATTGGCACCGCCAGGCTTGGGCAGGCGCGCTCGTCCTGGTACTCGCGATTCTTATAGTCAACCTTGGGATGAGAGCCTTCTCAAGACAGAAATATGAGCATTCCGCATGACAGCAACATTTGAAAATACCACCGGCATCGTCACTGAAGACCTGAAGGCTTATTTCGGAAATGTCCAGGTATTGAAGGGGATCAATATCTCGATTCCAAAGTACAAAGTTACTGCCTTCATCGGTCCTTCGGGCTGCGGGAAGACGACTTTCCTCAGGACTTTAAACAGAATGCACGAGCTCGCCAGAGATGCTCGAATCACCGGAAGAGTCCTCGTCGATGGGACGGACATTTATGCTTCTAACGTGGATCCGGTGCTTGTCAGAAAAAAAATCGGTATGGTTTTTCAGAAGCCGAACCCATTTCCTACAATGTCGATCTATGACAACGTAGTTGCCGGTCTGAAGCTTACCGGTAGACACAAGCGGAAGGAACTTGACGAAGTCGTCGAGAGAACGCTCGTACAGGCTGCTTTGTGGGACGAAGTGAAGGACTCGCTGAAGAAATCCGGCGCGAGTCTGTCCGGAGGACAGCAGCAGAGATTGTGCATAGCGAGAACTCTCGCGGTCGATCCGGAGGTCATCCTTATGGATGAACCGGCCTCGGCTCTCGATCCCGTCTCGACGGCAAAAATCGAGGAACTGGTTTTCCAACTGAAAGACAAGTACACGATCGTGATCGTGACGCACAACATGCAGCAAGCCGCGCGTATCAGCGACAACACCGCGTTTTTCTATATCGGCGAGCTGATCGAATTCAGCGGCACGCGCGACATGTTTACCAGGCCGAAGAAGAAACAAACGGAAGATTACATCACCGGCAGATTCGGTTAACCGTTCTCGCATCGAGGAAGCTCTTTTTTCGGATATCCGCTGACAACGCGAGCTTTGCTTCCGGGGTATTGAGGATAAGGTTCCTCTATTGAACTTTTCCCCGAATTAGTCGTCCTTTTACACATGATACGTATTTGCGCACCCTTCCAGCTTATTCACGCGTGCTAACGGAATACCTCATTAGCGGAAAGGGCTGACAGCGCGCTTTGATTAGACTTTTCCCTCCAAACCATCACCCCAAGAAACGAAGGAGACAATCATGAGATTGAGACTGAGCCTCCTTATGCTCGTTCTCACCGCACCCCTCTTATGGGCGCGCAGCAACCCATCGATCTTCGCTCCAATGAACTGGCCGACCCCGAACGACTGCCGCATGGCGGACGGGCGTCCCGGCCCGGATTACTGGCAGCAACGGGCGGATTACAACATACAAGTCTCGCTTGACACAGCGGCAAACCAAGTCTCAGGTTCGGAGACGATCACGTACACGAACAATTCTCCTGAGCCTCTTTCGCATCTTTGGCTGCAGCTCGATCAAAATTTGTTCAAAGACGGCAGTCGTGGCAATGATGAGTACGACTCGCCGAAGGTCCGCTGGCGCGGCGCTTTCAAGAATGGGGGAGATGTTTTGAAATCTGTTGCGGTCGTTCAGGATGGCGAGCGGGAGGATATCAGCTATGTTGTCGACGGAACGAGGATGATCATCTATCTCGGAAAGCCGCTCCCGGCGCATGGAGGGAAGCTCGATATCGAAATCTCGTGGCACTTCAAGATCCCGACGTACGGTTCCGACAGAATGGGGAAGTATCAGTCAAAGGACGGGACGATTTACGAGATAGCTCAGTGGTATCCGAGAATGTACGTTTACGATGATGCGCACGGCTGGAATCCGCTTCCGTATCTCGGCGAAGGAGAGTTCTATCTGGAGTACGGCGATTTCAATGTCCAGATTACTGTTCCCCGCGGATTCATCGTGGTCGCGACCGGAATGCTGAAAAATCCCGACGAAGTACTGACAAAGACGGAGCGCGACAGGCTTGGAGAGGCGATGAATGCCGACAAGACGACCCATGTAATACCTGTCGGCGAAGTAGGCAACCCGGAAACTAGGCCCGCAGGTCGGGGCGAATTGACTTGGAGCTTTCAGGCAAAGAACGTCCGCGATTTTACCTGGGCGGCGTCGAGGGCTTTTATCTGGGACGCCTCACACTGGAATAATATTCTCCTGATGGCAGTCTATCCTAAAGAGGGGATCGCATCCGATACCTCCGTCCGCAAACCCGGCTGGGAATCGGTCGCACAAATGATGCGGCATACCTTCAAATATTATTC
>JAJYGB010000654.1 GCA_021785235.1 Bacteroidota bacterium | reverse complement strand
CACCTTCATCGGGGACTCGTCGTAAGCGGCAGTCACTTCGACATATTCTTCATTGCCTATTCCGAGAAGGCCGCCCTTGGATACGCGGCGCGTGTTCAGGACTACGGCTTCTTCGCCGAATTCCTGTCGCATCTTCTCCACGGCCTCTTTAGCCGTAGAACCGGTGAATTTCTTTATTCTCATCCTGCTACTATCCTTCCGATGATATCAATCTCGGTGCGTGCCGGGAGCTCCGTGTACGAAGTGACGGCCACCTGCTGGAAGTTCGTATGTATAAGCCTGTAGAAATAAAGCCTTACTGTCGCCGAACAAATGACGACTGGGTCGTAACCGAACGATTGAGCGTGTTCGACATTTCTCGAAACGCTGTCGTTTATTTTCTTTGTGATTTCAGGTGAAAGCCCGAGCGTGTTCGTGATCTCTTTTTGAGTCTGCAGAGAACTCGACAGTATCTGTTCAACTGACGGATCAAGCGTTATCGCGTGAATTACGCCGGACGGATCGGCGTAGAGGGCAGCTATTGTTTCAGAGAGAGCGTGCCTTACGTATTCGGTCAAGACCTCTGTGTTCTTTGTTACTTTGGAATAATCAAGAAGCGACTCGATGATCGTCACGAGGTCCCGTATCGGGATGCGTTCCTTGAGCAGATTCTGAAGCACCTTCTGAAGCGTTCCCAGCGGAAGAAGGTCCGGATTAATCTCTTCGACGAGCGCGCCGTAGTCCTTCTTCAAATTGTCTATGAGCATCTTCACTTCCTGCCTGCTGAGGATCTTATCCGCATTCCTTTTCAGCGTCTCGCCAAGATGCGTCGACAGCACTGCAGGCGCCTCCACGACAGTGAAGCCCAGAACTTCGGCATTGTCGCGCTGCGTTCTTTCGACCCACACTGCGGGTAGTCCGAAAGTCGGATCCGTGACGTAAATACCCGGGATGTCGCCTTCCTTCATACTCGGACTCATCGCGAGGTATCGATCCATGTAAAGTTCACCCTGGGCAACCTGCACGCCTCTTATCTTGATCACGTAGCGGCTCGGCGGGAGTTGAAGGTTGTCGCGCACTCTGATTGGAGGCACGATCATGCCTAACTCGAGCGCGATCTGCTTCCTCAAATTCGTGATCCGCTGAAAGAGATCGCCGCCCGCAGCTTCATCTACCATCGAAATCAAACCGTACCCTATCTCAAGTTCGATAGGATCGACCTGCAGGTAGGACTCAATTTTCTCGTCCTTCTTCTCCTCTTCAGTAACCGCCTTGGCTTGCTCCTCCGCAGGCTGGTTCGACATGGTTTTAGACCTGACGTAACCGAAGCCCGCCACAATTGTGGCGAGGGCGAGGAATGGCACTGTCGGAAGTCCCGGGATGATCCCGAAAAACGCGAGCGTTCCGCCGGCGATGTAGAGCGCTTTCGGCCTCGATAATAGCTGCTTTTTCAATTCCTGGTCGAGCTGGCCGCCTGACGCGCTCCTGGTTACTATCATGCCTGCCGCCGTTGAAATAACCAGTGCAGGTATTTGCGTGACCAAGCCGTCGCCGATCGTGAGAAGAGTGTAGTGTGAGAGAGACTCCGTGAAACTCATCCCAAGCTGCGCCATACCTATGATGAATCCACCGACGATGTTGACGACTATTATGATGACACCCGCTACCGCGTCGCCTTTGACGAATTTGCTTGCGCCGTCCATCGCGCCGAAGAAGTCTGCCTCTCTCTGCAGGTTGACGCGCCGCTGCCTGGCCTGATCTTCGGTGATCAAACCGGAGTTCATATCGGCATCGATGCTCATCTGCTTACCGGGCATCGCGTCCAGGGTAAACCGTGCCGTGACTTCCGCGATTCTTCCGGAGCCTTTGATAATGACGACAAACTGGATGGTCGCCAAGATTATGAATATGATTACGCCGACTACGTAGTTTCCCTGAACGACAAACGAGCCGAACGCGTGTATGACTTCACCGGCATATCCTTTACTGAGGATCAATCTTGAAGAGGCAACGTTCAAAGAGAGACGGAACAGCGTGAGTATCAGGAGCAAACCGGGGAACGCGGAAAGTTCGAGCGGGCTCGTGATGTACATGGCGACCATCAGGAGGACGATCGAGAACGTAATGTTTGCCGAAATGAGAACATCAAGCATGAACGGCGGAAGCGGCACGATCATCAGAGAGAGAATAAGAAGCACCACACCCGCGAGTAGCAGGTCGGTATTCTTCCCGAATAATTTGTACGCTTTGCTGGCCGATATTCTGTCTACAGTCGCCGCCATTTAGTTCTTTCCGTAACCGCGTTTCAGTTTTTTCATCTTGTAGATATATGCAAGTATCTGAGCAACCGCCTTGAACAGATCTGGCGGGATTTGTTCATCGATGTCCACGGTCTTGTAAAGGAGCTGCGCGAGCGGTCTGTCCTCCACGATTGGAATGTTATGTTCCGCCGCAATCTCCTTGATCCTCTGAGCAATAAGGTCCTTTCCTTTCGCGACAACCACAGGAGCCGACATTTTCGCCGGATTATACTGTATCGCGATGGCGTAATGGGTAGGATTCGTCACGACAACGTCGGCCTTCGGAACGTTGGCCATCATGCGCATCTTGTGACGTTTCACCATTTCACGTCTGATCCTCCCCTTTATCTGGGGATCTCCTTCCTCGCTCTTGTGCTCTTCCTTGATTTCCTGCTTAGACATTCTTGTATCGCGTGCGAATTTCCTGCGTTGCACAATGAAGTCCACTACGGCCATCATGAAAAATACAGCCGCGATCTTCATGCTTACCGCGAAAGCACCGGTACCCATAGATGAAAAGATCTCAATGGGCGAGCTGTCGACCAGGCGAATGGACCCTTCGATGAGTGTCTTGAGCGCGAAGTACCCGACCACACTTACGATCAAAATTTTGATGATACTTTTTCCTAATTCTATGAGAGACCCCTGCGAAAAGCCGAGCTTCTTTATCCCATTCAACGGATTCATCACGGAGAAGCCCTTCATGAGCGGCTTGGTTGTGAACAAGAAGCCGACCTGGGCGACGTTTGACAAAATGCCGATTCCCATTATCACCAGAAGTACCGGAAAAACGATCAGCAAGAACCGCGAGGCAACGTTGCCGGCAATGGCTATCGCGTTCGTTTGACTCAGGTCCATTCCGTAAGAAAGGGATAGATACTGCCTCATAACATTTGCTATCTCGGCAATCAGACCGCCGCCTAGCACATAGAGAATGATGCTTCCCCCGAGAAGACCAAGCGCGGAGTTCAATTCCATGCTCTTGACGACTTTTCCGTCTCTCCTAAGCTCGCTGCGTCGCTTGGGAGTAGCAGGTTCCGTCTTTTCCGCGAAATTGTCGTCTGCCATCTTACATCAACCTCAGGAGTTGCACTGTCTGGTCTTCAAAAGTTCCAAGAAGCCTTCCGAACACAAGGACGAAAAAAGGAAGTGAGGCGATCAATAGAACCACGCCTATGCCGATGGTTATCGGCATTCCGACGAAGAACACATTCACCTGCGGCACCATCCTGGCCATGATGCCCAGAACTACGTCCGCCAGGAAAAGGGAAACAATCACCGGAGCGCCGATCTTTATCGCTGTCACGAAAACCATGCCGCTCAGGCCGACGAAGAGGTTCACCGCTGAACCCGTTATCCTCAAGCCGGACACGGGAACCGCGGTATAGCTCATTTGAAGCGCCTGAAGCAAGAATAGATGACCGTTCATTATCAGAAAAAGAAACGTTGCCATGATGGCCTCGAACTGACCTATGACGGGGACGTTGACGCCACTCTGCTGATCGATCATGCTTGAAATTGAAAGACCCATCTCAACCCCGAGTAACTCGCCGGCGTAATCGATGCCCATAAAGATCATCGACATGGTAAGCCCGATCGCGGAGCCGACTATCACTTCCTCGATGGCGAGAACAATAAGGGAGCCAAGGTCGAGAGAGAGAGAGACAGTGTGAGCCGCGACCAGCGGGAAAAGCGCGAACGCGACCGCCGCCCCGGTCCAGACCTTCACCTGCGCGGGGATCGCCTGATTCCCATACAAGGGCGCTGTCGCGAACATAGAGAGCGTCCTTA
>JAJYGB010000268.1:1291-4073 GCA_021785235.1 Bacteroidota bacterium | reverse complement strand
AAAATCAAGGTAGTTGAGCCCTTGAAGACCACTACCCGCCAACATCGGGTGGAGGCGATTGAAGAAGCGGGTTACAACACGTTTCTCCTTCGTTCTGAAGATGTCTATATCGACCTTCTAACAGACAGCGGCACGAACGCGATGAGCGATTACCAGTGGGCCGGAATGATGCTTGGCGACGAAGCCTACGCCGGAAGCAAGAACTTCTACTACCTCGAAGCCAACATGCAGAAGTATTACGGCTACAAGTACCTCGTGCCGACACATCAGGGACGAGGCGCCGAACACATCATTTCCCAGATCATGATCAAGCAGGGCGACTACATACCCGGGAACATGTATTTTACGACGACACGGGAACACCAGGAGAGGGCGGGGGGAGCGTTCGTCGACGTGATCATAGACGACGCGCACGATCCCGAGTCGCCTCATCCGTTCAAGGGAAACGTCGATCTTCAGAAGCTTGAGGATTTGATAAAGAAGGTTGGCGCGAATAAGATTCCGTACATCAGCGTCGCCGCAACTGTGAATATGGCTGGTGGGCAGCCGATCTCGATGGAGAATATCAAGGCGGTCAGGAAGCTTACTTCAAGCCACGGCATAAAAATAATTCTCGACGCCACGCGCGCGGTGGAGAATGCTTACTTCATAAAAACCCGCGAGAAGGGGTACGAACGGAAATCGATAGCCGCGATTTTGAAAGAGCTTTGCTCCTACACGGACGGCGCAACGATGAGCGGTAAAAAGGATCTTCTGGTAAATATCGGCGGATTCCTCGCTATAAACGATAGAGAGATCTTCGACGAGGCGCGAAACATGGTTGTCGTATTCGAAGGACTTCATACCTACGGCGGATTGGCTGGACGCGACATGGAAGCAATGGCGCGAGGCATGGAGGAAATGACGAAGGAAGATTACATCCGCTCGCGAATCGGCCAGGTTGAGTACCTCGGGCAGAAGCTGATCGATTGGGAAATCCCGATTGTGAGGCCGATCGGCGGACATGCGGTGTTTCTCGATGCGAAAAAAATTCTGGAGCACATTCCGCAGGATAAGTTCCCAGCCCAGACTCTTGCTGCTGAAATCTATGTCGACTCCGGCGTGCGCACTATGGAACGCGGCATAGTTTCAGCTGGCCGCGATTCGAAGACTGGCGAGAACCGGCATCCGAAGCTCGAGCTCGTTCGGGTGACCATTCCAAGGCGCGTTTACACTCAGGCGCACATGGACGTTACCGCCGAATCGATCCTGGAAGTCTACGAAAACCGCAAGAAGATTCGTGGGCTTAAGATGGTTTACGAGCCGAAACATCTGAGGTTCTTCCAGGCCCGCTTCGAGAAGATTTGAAACGCTTGGAGACTATCCCCAAATAGGCGCTCGTTCGACAAATAATCAGAGAGGCATCGATGTCGATCGATGCCTCTCTGCGGAATACCTCCTTCAGCTTTCCTCTTTTCTATGAACCCGTTTTATCCGCGTTCACAGCGAGCGAACTTCGATATTCACCTCCTGATGATCAACAGGGTTGGCAGAAGCGTTTCTGGTGGAATGATCGGGGTGGCGTTTCCGTATTACATACTCACGACGCTCCATTATGGAGCGCTCCAGATGGGGATAATCTTCGTGTCTGCCAGAGTCGCGACCGCGGCCCTCGGTTACCTCGGCGGCCTTGCTGCGGACTCCTGGGGAAAGCGAAATACGCTTATCGTCTTGAGCCTTCTCCTCCCCGTGAGCGCCTTTATCGTCTACTTCTCTACGAGTTTCCTTTGGATCATGGTGGCCGCGATGATTGGCGGTTTCTCGGCGACCGGCTCCCTAGGAGGCGGTGTTAGCGGCGCGACTCAACCGGTTCAAAACGCCGTGCTTGCTGAACTGACACTTAGAGATGAAAGGACCAAATTCTACTCGGTCTTCTCTTTCATCTCCGGGTTGGCTACCGCGCTCGGCGCCCTTTTAACGAAAGTCCTGACTGTCAGCGATGTCTTCCTTGCCGCGACTCTCATTTCATTGATAACGATCCCCGCACTTTTGAAACTGCATGTTTCCAATACGAGGAAAAAAAGAGAGAAGCTGAAAACAATAACGGTGATCGGCAAATTTACGCTGACCGGCATGATCAATGGGCTGTCACAGGGACTCGTCGTCCCTTTTCTCATACCCTTCTTTGTCCTGGTATATCACGTGCCGATGACCGAAATGTCCGTTTACGCTTTTGCCGGAAGCGCGCTCGGCTCAATCGCGATCCTGGGCGCGCCGCTTCTGGAGAGAAAACTCGGCTTTGTGAAGAGCGTTGTGGCGACACGTGGACTTGGTCTTGTGATGTTTACGTTACTTCCGGTCGTAAAATTTTTTCCGGCGGCCATCGCGATATACATCCTCGCCCCTTCGCTTAGAGTTGTTGCCGCTCCGATACAGAGATCGGAACTTACGAAGCGTGTGCACAAAGACGACCTCGGAAGAGCGCTCGGCATAAACCAGGTCGCAAGACTCGCGGCTTCGTCGACAGGAACGGGACTGAGCGGCTATCTTATGCAAAACGCGCTGTATGAAGTGCCTTTCCTGGCCTATGGCGTACTGATGATGGGGAATCTCTACCTTTATGTTAAATTATTCGGCCCGAAAAATTCGGACGCGACCACCGGCGCGTGACTTCCTTCAACGTTTTACACTGCAACTGTTGGGAAGCGCAATCGTCTATATGAGTAACTGATGAATCCGGTGGACAAAAAGACTTACTTTCAGGTTTCGGACTTAATTCAAACGAAATGAAGAATTCTATCAA
>JAJYGB010000268.1:0-1281 GCA_021785235.1 Bacteroidota bacterium | reverse complement strand
CGGCTTTTCAAGGGTTACAAGAAGTATAGCAGCGGGAATGATCAACGTGGCATTCCCATATTACATACTGATGACTCTACACTACGGCGCGTTCGTCATCGGGCTCATTTATGTATCCGCCACTGTTGGTACGGCAATTTTCGGATTCTTTTCGGGAATCGCGACAGATGTATGGGGGAAGAGAGGCACGCTCATAATCGCGAGCGCGTTGCTTCCTGTAAGTGCAGTAATAGTTTATTTCTCTAGCAGCCTTTGGACGATTGTCCCCGCCGCGATGATTGGCGGCTACTCGGCCACCGGCTCCCTCGCGGGAGGCGGCATCGGAGGAGCGGTTCAGCCGATACAGAGCGCCGTACTCGCAGGTCTCGCGCCCCACGAGAAGAGGACAAGGTACTTCTCTTTTTTCACTTTTCTATCAGGCGTGACTGCCGCAATTGGAGCGCTCTTTTCCAAGTTGTTCGATGTGCGAGATATCTTCATGGTTTCGGCAATAATTTCGGCAGCCGGTGTCCCGGGCCTCTGGTATCTTCACGTGGCGGAAGCTCGAGGGAAAATCGGAAAGCTGAAGACTAAATCTACAATTGGAAAATTCACATTGACGGGAATGCTGAACGGCCTTTCGCAGGGGCTCATCGTACCTTTTCTTATCCCGTTTTTTGTACTTGTGTACCACGTTCCAAAGTCGCTGATGTCTGAATATGCTTTCGCGAGCGGGCTTCTTGGCTCGTTCGCGATTCTGGGGGCGCCGATGCTGGAAAAATATTTCGGTTTCGTCAAAAGCATCGTCGTCACGCGAGGCATCGGGACAGTCCTATTCGTGGTTTTCCCCCTCCTGAGGTTTCTGCCGGTGGCCGTGTTCATTTACATCATCGGCCCGGCGTTAAGGGTTATGGCGCTTCCCATTCAGCAATCTGAGTTGACGAAACGTGTCGACAATGACGAGATGGGAAGGGCACTCGGCATAAACCAGGTCGCGCGGCTCGCTGCTTCTTCCACCGGTACAGGTTTAAGCGGTTACCTGATGGACACCGCGCTATTTGAGATGCCCTTCTTTATCTACGGCGTGATAATGGCAGCGAACCTCTATCTCTACATAAAGTTCTTCGGCACGAGGAAAGAAGAACTTGAAGAAGAGATCGAAGTGGAAGCTGAAGTAAAATAGGCGATTTTATATCCATACTCCCCGCCGCTTTGTGTAGAGTGTTACCTACCGAAAGGAAAGACACACTTAGGGTGTCTTAGGCACTCTTGGCGTTAAGCGAGAATTTAAGTACTTCAGCA
>JAJYGB010000485.1 GCA_021785235.1 Bacteroidota bacterium | reverse complement strand
AGAAGGGACCGGATTGTTTGAAGGGAGAGAAAGACAATGAACGAAGAGCCGGCTGTAAGTAAGGAAGTCGAAATAAGTGCGCCTGTGACCAAAGTCTGGGAAGCATTGACAAGTTCCGGCTATACGGCGAAATACATGTACGCGCTGAATGTCGACTCGGATTGGAAAGAGGGAAGCCCTGTAACCTGGACCGGCGCTGCCGGCACGACAGAAGTGTATCGAAAGGGAAAGGTCCTGAAGGTCGAGCCGGGGAGACTTCTCAAGATTGCCGATTTCAATCCGGCGACCGGCGCAGCGGACATCGAAGAGAACTATGCTCATGTTAGTTATGAGTTGAAAGCCGACGGCAGTAAAACGGTGCTTACCGTAGTCACAGACCATCTCAACGGCGACGAGTCGAGGAGGAAGGACTCCGAAGGATTCTGGAACCGCGTCCTCCCGGCTCTGAAACAGCTGCTGGAGAACGAGTAGCACACCGCAGCTTCGGCGGTGACCGTTAGTTCTCCTCGCAGTAATATTCTATCGCTTCACTGAGGTACGCCGCCAATCCTGCTCGGTACTTCTCGAAATATGCGGTAAAGCGTGGGTCTTCGATGTACAGTTTCCCCAGGCCGCGGTACATGTTCGGCTTGACCTCGTAAAAGTTGTTCAGATAAGCATGATGCCGGGCCACGAGAGCCTGTACCCTCTTGTCTCGGACAGGCGTACCCATGAGCGAAGCGAGCTGAAGCAGTATGCCGTCGAGCTCCTTGTTAACGGCCGCCCATTTCTCCTTCGACCATTTCTTCACCTTCACGTTCGTTTCGTCGACGAGCTTCGGATCCCAGCGTTGTCTCGCCTCTTCGGCATATGCTTGCGCCTCCTCCTTCGAGAGACCACCGTATAATTCTTCGTCAGACATTTCTGTTTTCTCTCCTTTCATTTTCCTTATTGTCTTGTCAATCGTATCCAACAGCGTATTGAGACGCTCCGCCCGTTTCTCCAGCTCTTTCCTGTGACCTTCGAGCGCCGCGATAGGATCGAATCCGGGACTGTCGAGTATCCTGGCGATATCGTCTAGACTGCAGTCGAGCTCCCTGAAGAACAGAATCTGCTGAAGCCGTAGAAGCTCCGCTCCGCCGTAGAATCTGTATCGGGCGTGATTGCGCGAGGCGGGTTTCAGGAGTCCGATGTGATCGTAGTGGTGCAATGTCCTGACGCTCACTCCCGCGATCTTCGCGAGCTGCTGAACTGTGTATTCTTTCATCGTAATCTCCGGTAACAATATACAACTATGACGTTGCGTCAGAGCAAGAGAAATTTACAGGGAAAATGGATCGATGGATTTTTGGATAATTGGATCGATGAGGGCGTCCAGGGAATGGTGGAATGATGGAAAAATGGAAAGTTGGAACTGCCGATTGATGGAATAGCAAGAAGCAGTAATAGCGGAATCATGCGTTTGCCTTGGGAATACGTCCTGAGGTTCTCGCGGAACGACCTAATGAATCACGGACTCTTCCGTGAGCGTATGCCTGTGGCCGGGACGCAGACTTGAGTTCACCACTTCATGTCGAGGATATAGGAATTGTTGTCGTAGTTCAGTTCCGGTATTGCAGGCAGGGGTACACCTTTGTCGAACCTGTCGTTTGTATTTATGATGAAGAATATCCTGGACACACTATCCGCAAAACTCATGTCCAATTTCAGATCGATACTTCCGCCGGCTGGGATGGTCCGTGTCTCCGGAGAAGCGTTCACGAGCGTCGTGGTTGAACAGTACCCGTCATCAAAATCCCGCTCCGACCGAGAATTGGAAATATAGAAGGGACTGGTGAGAGGCGCCTTGCCGACATTCCCTATCCTCAATGTGAAGGCAGCGGTCGGTCCGGCAACGAGGACGCCCGAAGGATAACCCTGAACGACGGACGGTAAGATAGTGTAGTCGATGTTTTTGATTACGAGATCCGGTCTGGCGTTCGAATCGGCGACAGGAGATATGACCGCGGTGTTCTTAGAGCATCCGGCAGCCAGCAACGGAATCACTACCAGGATAAGTCTGCCCAAGCGCATAATGTTTCAACCTCCTAACTAAGAGATGGTAATCTATAAGCCGGTGCCTGTCATGTCACCACGAACCCTGCAGCATAACTCCGAAACCTCCCGCGGAACAGAAGGGCTCAACCCTGAAGGAAGTTCGATCCTCGCTGCTATAGATCGATTTGCCGAGGAGCGAGTTCCAGTGCATGGATATCCGGTTCCAGTCCAGGACGATGTCCACGGTCGCGAGTGTAAGCAAAGCCGTGTAAGTGAGGACCCGCCAGCCGTCTTCATTTCCCGCAACGACCGTGACGAAATCGTCGATGTCTGAACCGCTTCTCCCTGATAGGTTGAGAAACGCGTCCTGCAAAACATATCGCGGAAAATCGAACCTTGAAATAATGTACGTCATGGAAAAGAATCGCTCTCCCCAATCGGGCATCTTGACTGCTCTGGCGAACGCATCCGAACCTTCTGCCAGCCCTCTCGAGAAAAGAACTCCGCCGAGATCGGTCAGCGCCGATCCGAACGGTGAAAGCGATCCTTTCTTCCAGTCCATCCACCCGATTTCAGTCTGGGTACTATAAGGGCTTACGTCCACGACTCTATACAGCCCCATCTTGGGATTCCGCGCACCGCAGAGAGCGGCCATTGTAAAGTGTCCCGTTTCATGGACCCAGAGCATCGTCAGGAACGACGGAGCCAGATAGACGGCGTCGGTTAGTATCACAACGCTTACCGGGTCGTGGTGAACGAACTCGTCCTGGGCGGTCAACGGTCGGATGAAACAGAATTGGACAATCAACGCGGTGACAACGCACGCAGTTCCCGATCGCATGCCCAAGCTTACCTCCTCTGTCTTCGACGCACACGCGTCGATGCAAAGCCTATTTCAGTCTTTCGAGTATCCCTACAGTAGCAGTGCAGCCGAACCTCGTGCAGCCGAGCTCTTTTATCTCGATCGCGCGTTCGAGCGTACGTACCCCGCCGGCTGCCTTGATCTGGATTCCGCGGTCGGCGTATTTCCTCATCAATTTTATGTCTTTGTCTTCGGCTCCCCCCGTCCCGTATCCGGTGGAAGTCTTGACGAAGTCAACGCCTGCCTCGTTGCATATTTTGCAGGCCTCGATGATTTCGTCCTCGCTGAGGTAGCAATTTTCGAATATCACCTTGATCAGGACCTTCCGACTATGAGCGGTATCGGTCACGGCTTTGATGTCCTTCTTGACGTAATCGTAATTCTTGGACTTCAGCTTCCCGATGTTCAGCACCATGTCGAGTTCGACCGCGCCGTTGTCGATGGCCTCGATCGCCTCGGCTAC
Organism: Bacteroidota bacterium; assembly: GCA_021785235.1. The sequence goes on along the minus strand of JAJYGB010000485.1, from coordinate 740 downwards.
TTTCGCCGCGGTTGTGGTTGTCCCGTGCGGAAAACCGATCACTGTTGTGACCAGCACGCCGGTATCTTTCAGAGTGTCCTTTGCAAGGATCACGTCGGAAGGTCGGACGCAAACGGAAGCAACCCGATATTTAGCCGCCAGTTCACACCCTTCCCTTATCTCACGGTCCGTGAGCGTGGGTTTTAGAAGTGAGTGATCGATCATCGCGGCGATATCATTGTAAGTAACCATCACATAGTCTCCTCTTCATTCGGCAAAGGTCAGGCGGAACTGTGCTATCTCCGGATCCGCGACAACCCTTATCGGGGGTCCCCATGTGCCGACGCCGGATGAAACATATATATTTGTATTCCCTTTAACCTTGTAACCATAAGCCATCTCGTACACCATCTTAGTGATGTAATTGAACGGCCACATCTGACCGTAGTGCGTGTGACCTGAGAGCTGGAGGTCGACTCCGTTCTCTTCCGCCTCCTCAAGATGAAATGGCTGGTGATCCATTAATATGACCGGAAATTTCTTGTCAACGTTCTCCATGAGCTCCGAGAGCGGTTTTCGCTTTCGTGCCGACAAGTCTTCGCGGCCGACGACGTAGAAGCTGCCGTCGATGAAGGCCGTGGAATCCCTGAGGATTTTCACGCCGTGGTCGCCGATGTACTTGCATGCCTTTTCGACACCGCCGATGTATTCGTGGTTTCCTGTGATCGCATATACCCCGAGCGGCGCTTTGATCTGCCGGA
>JAJYGB010000321.1 GCA_021785235.1 Bacteroidota bacterium | reverse complement strand
ACTGTCGAGCCAATGGTAACCGCGGTCGTTCGGTGTGCTCGACGGCGTGTAATAAGGCGCCGTCTCAGGGTTTAGATTCCCCCGATAAGGATGAACGCTTACGCCGTCCAGGTAATTTATGACTCCCATCGTCATGACTGAATCGAGGAGGTCCGAGGGGAATCTGTCCGCCGCCGGTCCGATTATCGTCGCGGTCGGATCAGCCTGGCGTATTGCCTTGCATGCGGCAAGGGCCAATGTCGCGTACTGCTCGGCACTGGGCGAAGGCTTCCAAAAGGAGGAATTGTTTGGTTCGTTCCAGATTTCCCAAATTACATGGTTCCCTTCAAAATGCCTGACTGTAGCCGCGGCCCATCTGCAATATGCGGTAATGTCAGTTGAGTCCGCCGGGCCGGTGTCGACGCTCGATCCGGAACTTAGATAGAGTGGGTTGTTGTAGTCTAATATAAGGATTGCACGCAACCCTCGCTGATCAAGATTGGATATCAGCTCGTCATAGGCCGACCAGTTATACACGCCGGGGCTTGTTTCTATTGACGACCAACTGCAATCCATTCTTACAAACCTGAATCCGGCGGCCGCGATCATATCAAGGCTTGGCGTGTTGCCCGTGGTGAAATGTATATTTACTCCCACACCATTCGGGATTATCGGTTCGGGTATACCAGACGAGATCGTTTGCGCGGAAGCGAGATTATATATGAGCGATATGGCGATCAGAATTTGCGAAGTTACCGACATATGTTTCAATAGAGATGTCCTCGAAGATTTTTGATGATGTGTAATAGAATCAGGACCTGTTTGATTTGTCTGAGGTAGTTTGTTGCGAGAACGCGCAGACCGCGCTTTGGCCGCCAGAAGAATGAAAATGGCTGAGAGGCAAAAGTTCCTAAGCATTGTGATCGTCCCAATTCGTTCGTTAGAGTCTTCAGTAACTTGCTCACTTTTTTCTCAACAAGTTAACATGAAAATAGGCGTGGCGCACCTTCGCCGGCATTCTTGTTTGAGGCCACCGCTCACCTCGTGTTAGGATAAATCGGTTGGCTATCGATCTCTGTCATTCTTAATTTGACGAAGTAATATGGCTAAACGGTTGAGCATGAGCAGTCAATTAATAAGTGGCGTAGTGTCCCCCTTCGGAAAGCGCTGTTTCCGATTTCGCCGCGGACATATATGTCAATAAGGAGTAATCGGATGAAAGCCTTAGCACTTTTTGCCGTGTCTGGTATCATTCTCTTCACGACCAGATGTTACGCGCAAATGCCGCATTCCATCATAATTGGGACGGTTTATAACGTCTTCAACGAGGAATTTCCGACGAACCAGGATTATTTCAATGAGGTCGACAGGGATGTTGCCCTGATGAAAAAGACGAACATAAATCACGTGATGATTTTTCCGATGGGCGAATGGAATCCGGAGACTAAGAAGCTTGATTGGACGCGCACCGACTACCTGGTGAAGAAAATAGAGGAGGCGCACATGAAATTTGTCCCTCTTCTTTTGAAGGAGGAACAGTGCTATGATTACTTTCCGATATGGGAGTTTCGAGAAATACCGGGAATGTGGAAAGAGTACAATCTCGATAATGACATGCCTGACAATCGTGATAACGTAGATTTCGACGATCCACGTGTTTATCCTCTCGTTAAGAATTACTTCAAGGCTGTGATAGAGAGGTATGGTAAAAGTCCCGCTTTGAGCTTTTACAATATTTGGAACGAACCTCACTATTATTCGATTTCTCCGAAGGTCGTCGCGAAATTCCGCGGATGGCTGAAGAAGAAGTACGGTTCGCTCGCGGCGTTGCGAAGATCATGGGGGATTGAATACAGTTCATGGAACCAGGTCTCTCCCTTCCTCACTGAAGACTGGAAGTCGTCCATGCCTGGAATTGACTGGACACTGTTTAGGAACTATTTGAATGGAGCGCTTCTCCATAAGCTAACGAAGACCCTTCGAAAGTTTGACACTGTCCACCCCGTTAATGCCAATCCGGTCGGCACGACATGGGCAAACTTCAGCAACTTCGGGAACTACAACATCGATCTGTGGGATATCGTCCCATACGAGAATATAGTCGGCATGTCATATTATCCGGACGCGTGGGAACGGGACCACGAATTGAAACCTGTCCCCTACTGGCTTCACAATCTCACCTTTAATACGATAAGGTCAGCCGCCGGTAAGAAGCCTTACATACTCACGGAACTCTATACGAACGCGCAAAACGGTCTGGCGTTGAATGGCTACCTGACGAAGTCGTCAGTGTGGCTCCTTGCCTGGACGGCGCTTGCGAACAACTGTAAAGGGATGATTTATCGGAAGTGGCTACCGTTCATGCGCGGAAGGCAGTCTCTGGGAAGAGGGCTAACCCGGGTCGACGGCACGCTTGCCTCGCGCGGGGAGGCTGTCAAAGAGCTAGGCCAGGTGATCAAGAAATTTGGTCCAACTCTTTACAAAGCGCAGCTTGAGAAACCCGAAGTGGGCATCCTTGTGGACGTCGTGGGACTAATCAAAACTCTGGAACAAACCGTGGAGAAATCCACAACCAAGTTTATGTATGAAAGCAATGCGGGGCTTTTCAAAGCGCTATACGAATCCGATATCACTTCGGACATGCTTCGGATGGACAGAGGGTTGACGCTCGCCGAATTGGAGCGTTACAAGATTTTGTTCCTACCATTCCAGATTGTGATGAGACCGGCAATCGCGAGGATACTGAAGGAGTATGTCAGACAAGGTGGGTGGCTTGTCGCCGACGCGAGAACAGCGACGATTAATCAGATCGACTTCGCGTACCGAACCAACCCCGGGGCGGGGCTCGACTCACTTTTCGGAATGACAAGTCCGGATTGGATAGGCGCGAAGAACTATTTCAAGGTCCGGGTTAATGGTATGAATGGAGAAAAGCCTTTCACATTCGAGGGTAAGTATTTCAAGGAGGAGGTAGTTCCCCGAATGGGAGCCAAGGTAATCGGCGTATACACTGACAGTGTCGAGCCGGCGCTCATTGAAAACAAATATGGCAATGGTGTTGCGATCATGAGCGGTGTGCCACTCGGAGCCAGCTATCTGGATAAGCCGGACAATCCAGTAAAGAAGCTGATTATCAGCCTGGTGAAAGAAGCGGGAGTCAGGCCCGCGGCGAACTTTCTGTCGCAAGCAGGCTCGTTTGTTAACCTTCGTGTCCATAAGCTTGGAGGCTTACGTATTGTCTATCTCATCAATTCGCAAGACAAAACGAAACACGGGACGCTTGAAGTAAACGTTGGCACACTTAAGGTCACATCAATGAAGGATATAATATCTGGACAAACGTATGGCTTCAAACAGGACGGCCACATGGTCAAGGCGGAAATCGGTGTTCAGCCCGACCAGGTCATGGTATTCTTTATAGAATAAGCTATCTGCGGAAACTGTAACCTGAAGGAGGAGTAGTTAATATGTTCCCGATCCGCCTTGCAGCGCTCGCACCGTTTCACACTCAATTAATTAGCCTTCGTCTCACCAAATATTTATAGAGCGGATAACTAACTTCGCGTGAATTCCCTGTGCGAGAGTTGCAGGCAAACAAGTGCCCGCCGTGGCGGAAATTTCGGCGGGCACGTTACGAACTTTAGTGTCCAAATGTCACTTCAGTAGCATGAGCTTCCTTATAGCTACAAACCTATTTCCGTTCTTCCCTTCCGCAACTATGCGGTAGAAATAGACGCCGCTGGCGTACTTGGAAGCATTAAAGTTTACTTTGTGTACTCCGGCGCTCTCCGCGCCATCCACAAGAGTTGCCATTGTACGGCCAAGTATATCGTACACTTTCAAGGTTACGTGACTAATTGCCGCCAGCTGATACTTTATGGTCGTCGTCGGGTTAAATGGGTTTGGATAATTCTGGGACAGCGAATAAGCAAAAGGAACGCCTCTCTCTTGTTTAACGCCTGTTACAGCTGTCACGGTCGAGCTGTAGACGCCATTGCCAAATGTTCCGGCGAGAACTGTGCCGTCGACATTCCTGGTAGCGACTGACTCAACGTCAACCATGCCGATAGTTTCGGCGCCCTGCTGAACCCAAACGGTCGACATA
>JAJYGB010000440.1 GCA_021785235.1 Bacteroidota bacterium | reverse complement strand
CCACTGACGCCCGAGTTGACGATCTCCGGCGCGTCGTCGCCGTACCTGGCCTTAAGCGAATTTCCGACGAGGGTCACATATCCGTTTGCCGCCGCGCCCAACTCCGTAATTGAGTCGCCGAGGAAAACTATCCTGTCAGACCTCGTCATTCGGAATTCCGGAAAGGATGTTGGACAGCGCACATTGACAACTGAAACCGGGTTCGATGAACGTGTTGCCCGGGCTCAACCAACGGTTTCTCTCAACGCGATATCGATCTCCTTCATGTCGGTAGGTGCGACAGTGAAATCGCTCCCGATATTCTCTTCGACCTGGCGATCGGTCCTTGCTCCCACGATGGATGATGTAACGGCGGGGTTCATGTTCACCCACGCCACCGCCAGTTGACCCACCGTTTTCCCGTACCTGGCGGCTATGGGACGAAGCCTGTCGACAAACGATGTCTCCTTCAAGAGAAGCGGTTCCTGAAAAGCGGGATTCTTCCTTCTCCAATCGTCGGCCGCGACACGCTTTATGTCGAATTTCCCCGTGAGCAGGCCGGACATCATGGGGCTGTACGCGACAACGCCGATCCCCTGTTTTCGACAGTACGGGAGTGTCTCCGCGGCAACTTCCTGCTTGAGAAGATTGAAGATAGGCTGAAGCGATTGCACCGGCGCGATGGATTCACATCTTTTGAGAAGCGGGACGTCGAAGTTGCAGACGCCGATGTATTTCACTTTGCCCTCTTTCTTCAGATCGACCATGACCCGCCACGATTCCTCCACGGGTGTCGCGGGATCAGGCCAGTGGAACTGGTAAAGGTCCACGTGATCGGTCTTCAGCCTGCGCAGGCTGTTATCAATTTCCTTCCTAATGCTCGACGGTCCAAGGTGGATCCTGACTTTTCGGCTGTCATCCCATACCATACCGCACTTCGTCGCAAGGAACACTCTATCCCGGTTTCCCGCGAGAGCCTTTGCTACCACCTCTTCGGAATGGCCCAGTCCGTACACGGCGGCTGTATCTATCCAGCTTATTCCGAGGTCGAGCGCTTTCCGGATCGCTTTGATCGAAGCATCGTCGTCAACCGCTCCCCAGCCGAATTCCCACGGGCCGCCGATGGCCCATGCGCCGAATCCGACAGTTGTAATTTCCGGACCGTTCTTTCCCAACATTCTTTTCTGCATATCAACTCCCGGTTCATGCTATTCTGAGATTGCGATATTAATTATACTAAACCTCAGAAAAACGTGCCAATACCTGAACGCGGTCAAGTCACACGCCGGTTAATGAAATAGCCAGCATCAGGGCGAGCCTAAACGGTTTCGACAGGACAGCGCGCAATCGTCCGGCTCGTATGTGAAATGCTTCGAGGAGGTCCGATTTCCACATCCCGACGAACGGCAACACGGAACCGATCGCCGTGAATAGAAAGATAACAGTGACATATTCAAGGAGCCGCATCTTAGGTATTTAATGTATGACGTGAGTCCACCAACCCGGACCCGCCAAAGCCAGCCCGGAGTAGTGGGCTACTTTCAATAGAATCAAATCGGCCTGCATGGTATGCGCTTGAATCCAGCGCCGAATACTTGCACACCGAATACACGAAAGAAAGAACGGATTCCCTGATCATTCACTAAACGTAATCCGATCTGTGGTGATCTTATTTTGCTCTGTGTCATCTCCCGCACATTAATACGAAAATCGGATACGCGGGATGCTGAAAGTGGGCACGTGTTCTGTTTTTCAAGTTCAAAATAGCCCATTGCCCAGCCCGGGTCGTCCTTGCCTTAATTTCAATTGAGTGTTATACTAAAAAAGCATTTTGAAATGAACAGACTCGCTTTCTTCCTCTTATGAAAATAGAGCAGATTCCCGCGAAGCACAAGAACTTCGAAAACGAGATGCTGCCTAACATGGCGGCACTCTACAACTTCGCACTGCGGATGACCGGTGACCCGGATGACGCGAAGGATCTCGTACAGGAAACCTACCTGAAAGCCTACCGCTTCTTCGACAAATACGCCCAGGGAACGAATGCCAAGGCGTGGTTGTTCCGAATAATGAAGAATTCGTACATCAACCGCTATCGGAAAGAATCAAAAGAACCCGATAAGATCGATTACGACGACATAAAGGACTTCTACGCCAGTGTCAAGGACTCGACGGTAGATACGAATGACTTACAGGAAAAGATATTCGGGAATTTATTTGAAGATGAAGTTGCGAAGGCATTGCAGGATCTCCCTGAAGATTTCAGGACAGTTGTCATCTTGTGCGACATCGAAGGTTACACTTATGAAGAGATCGCCGATTTCATCGAGATCCCTATCGGCACTGTCAGATCGCGGCTTCATCGCGGCAGAAAAATGCTCCGTTCGGTGTTGAGAGACTACGCGCTACGACGAGGATTCAAAGACGATGATGCGGAGACAAACGGCGATTGATTGTGGAAGGAGACGCTAAAGGTGGATTGCAGGGAGTCACGAGAGTTGATGAGCGGAGCCGTTGACAACGAACTCCGGAAGGGTGAGTCAGAAGGGTTTCACGAACACATCGAAATCTGCGGCAGCTGCAAGGATGAGTACGAGCTCGAAAGGCTGACAAAAGCCTACCTGAAGAAGAAGTTGACCCTGGTGGGTGTTCCGTACGACGTTGAACATGCCATATTGGCTGAACTTTCTTCGCAGGGCACGCTCAAGCGGAAACCCGGGTTTTTCTCCAGGCTCTATTCAAACAGTATCTTTCAACCCGTAATGGCAGTGGGCGTGGTCGTAATAATTGCCGTCGCGCTTTTCTTCGCCAACAGGCCCAATATCATCATGCCGCTCTCGTCGGACGAATCTGCCGGCGTTATACAGGCGTCGGGACAGGACGTTCTCCTGATTGCCATGAATAATTTCCAGGAGGTCCTGAACGGGACGTTCAAGCCGCAGATCACCGCGATTACCACTTCCGATGTCTCCGCGTTTCTGAATCAGAACGCCGGATATGACATCCCACTTCCCTCGGTGCCGAGCGCCGACTGGGTCGGAGGTAGCGTCACGAAAAGTGACGGGAGCAAAATAACACACGTGGTTTACAAGATAGGTGAGGGATACATCTACATCTACAGTTTCCCGAAGGACGCCATGGCATCCAACGACGTCTCCCTTCCCTCAATCTGCACCGACGCTATCAGGAAAGACGAGTGGTACTGGGGAATGGACCAGAACGGCGATACCCAGGCCGTGTGGCGCACGGACGACCACGTCTGCGTGGCCACCGCTAACCTGGAGAAGAAAGATCTCGTGAATTACCTGCAAACCTCAGACAGGACAGTCCAATGATGAAGAAGATACCGGTATTGCTCATGCTCTTTGCCCTCGGCTCATGCGGCAATCAACCCGCCAAGCAACAGGCGCAACAGGCTTCAGACACACAGACCCCGGCGAAGGCCAACTACCAGGATAACGTGTCTCTCGTATCCGGTGTCATACCAGCTGCCGGAAAAGCGGCATCAGATTTCTCATGGTATGACAGTCAGGGCCAGAAAGTCTCTCTCAGCGCGTTGAAGGGAAAAACAGTTCTTGTAAATTTCTGGGCGACATGGTGCGGCCCCTGCAAAGCCGAGCTTCCCGACATCGAGGCGGTTAGTAAAGAGTACGCGTCAAAAGGACTTGTGGTGGTAGGAGTTTCGGAAGACAGAGGCGACGGCCTCGTCCACGACGTCTCAGACTTCGCGCGGAAGAACGGATTAACTTACCAAATCGTCATCGACAACGACGACATAGCGAACGCCTTCGGAAACATCAACGCAATACCGACTTCGTTCCTGGTGAATAAAGACGGCCAGATAGTCGAGAAATGGATAGGGGTGAGAGATAAGGCGTTCTTCGAATCGACTGTGAAGAAGTATCTGGATTAAGCTCCAAGCTCCAATCAACAAGTTCCAAACAAAGAGAACGCTCCAACCTGATAAGAGCATAAACCGAGGAATTTGAGATTTATCTCTTTAACTCTTGGGATTTGTTTGGAGCGTGGAATTTGATGTTTGGAATTTCCCCAAGGTTTGTAGCGCTAACGGGAGTCGAACCCGTGTTTTCGCCTTGAGAGGGCGACG
>JAJYGB010000380.1:386-4088 GCA_021785235.1 Bacteroidota bacterium | reverse complement strand
CAAATGATTGCGCCGAGGGTAATGCCGCCGAGTCCGACTATGTCAGGAAAGGTGCGAAGCGTTTGAAAGACAAACAGGAAATACCATTCCGGCTTTATACCTGCGGGTGCCGGAAGAACTGGATTGACCTTTGCCGCTAGGCCCGCTGGAAACACCGCAACAAATGTGATTAGCACCGCGAGCGCACCGCACCACACCGCCGCCTGACGCATCATGAAGTTGGGAAAGAATTTCGCTTCGTTTCTCGATGTCACCTGAGAGATTGGCGTGCTTAAGCCGAGCACCTGGCTAAGGAATACGTGGATAGATATGAAAGTCAGCCATAAAATTGGCAACACAATGGTATGAAGAGTGAACATGCGCGTTAGAGTTGCCGCGCCGACGTCTGCTCCGCCAACCATGATTCGCGATATGAAGTGGCCGACAAATGGGATGTAAAGCGGCATGCTCGTCCCGATCTTCGTGGCAAAGTAAGATAATGTTGTCCACGGAAGAAGATACCCGGTGAAAGCCGAAGTCAGAATCAAGCCAAGGATTATTACGCCGAGTACCCACATTACCTCGCGAGGCTTTCTGTAGGCCTTCATGAAGTAAGTGGAGAACATATGGACCAGAACGACGGCAATCAGAAAATTCGCACCCCAGAAGTGAATCGACCTGATGAGCCAACCATAGTGGACCTTTTCCATTATGTAACGGACCGACTCATTGGCATTCACCGGCGTCGGCGAATAATAAAATGCCAGCATGATGCCGGTAATGATCTGGATTGTCAGTATGAAGAGCGCCAGACCGCCAAAGTAATACCAGAATGAATGCTTATGCTGCGGCACTTTTCTTCGCGCTATCCAGCCGACAACGGGAGAGAAGTCGATCCGTTCTCTAAAAAAAGTGAAAACCCGGCTCGCCATCAGTGTCAAGCCACTTTTTTCTTTACCGTTACGTAGATCTTATCTCCCTCAATGTCCACGTTATAGACAGGTAGTGGAATTGTCGCGGGTCCCTTAAGCACCTTCCCTTTGATATTGAAAATGCTCCCGTGACATTCGCATATAAAATCTTCCTCCTTCGCCTGGAAGGCGACGGTGCATCCCATATGTGTGCACTTGGCAGACAAAGAAGTATACTTACCGTCGGGAAGGTGAACGAGCACAGCGGGCTTGTCGAGAAATTTAAAAAACTTCGCCGTGTTGAGTCCCATCTTGTCGATCGTGGTGACAAAGACTTTGTCCACCTCGCCCAGCGCCACGGCGGGAGGCGTGAAAAACCGGAGAACGGGATAGACGATGTAAGCAGCAATCACCGCAACTCCCGCGGTGAGAACGCGATTCAAAAACTGTCTTCTGGATGTCGCCATACAGATTTATTAACAAACAAATGTATGTCTATCGTTCCGACTTTCAACATCAAACTGGCGGAAAAAATAAGCGGTCGACTCAATGATAACCAAGCTTCCTTCAGACAACCATATTCAGACAACGAGGCTTAATCCGCATCTCGAAGGAGTCGACTCTCTCCGGCGGGACCTCGCCGTCGCGGTGAATAGAGACGGGGCGTTCGCTCTCGACGCTGATCAGCTTCGCCCTTGTCATCGTCACTTCATGATGCTTCGTGTGCGTCCCGGCAAGGACGCTCGGAATCACCTGTATAACTCGAGGGACAGACACATCGGAAACAATGCAGGCATCGAGAAGACCGTCATCCAGAACCGCGTTCGGAGTAAGGAGAAACCCGCCTCCGGCGGAGATGCCGTTCCCGATCGCGGCAAGATAGGTTTTACCGTCGAGGATCCGTTCATCAAGCCTGATCCTCATCTGAGCGGCCTTGTACTTGTAGAGCGTTCTGACAACCGAATACAAATATCGCGATAGTCCTCTAAGCCTGCGCACACTCAGACTCTCTCGCGCAACTTCCGCGTCGAAACCGACGCCGATTCCGTTTACAAAAATGAGGTCGGCGTTCTTTAGGGTCAGCACCCCAACGTCGAGCGGCTTCACTTTGCCCGCGATGAGTCGCTGAAAATAATCGTGGAGGTTCTTCAACCTGCCGACCGCCCGTATGAAGTCGTTGCCGGTGCCTGTAGGTATGACACCCATCGCCGCACCGGACAGAAGCGCTCCGGCGGCAACTTCGTTTACTGTTCCGTCTCCACCAACAGCTACAATTATGTCGAACTCTGATGAATGTTCACTGGCAAGTTCAGTCGCGTGCTGAGGAGCCTGCGTGATCTCCACGTCAAATTTCATTCCGAGCTTCTTCGCCAACTGAACCAGTTTCGGTAGGACCCGTCTGGTTCTTCCATTGCCCGAAACCGGGTTGACTATGAATTTCACTAACCTCTCGCCCGCCGGTCTCATGGTTCTGCAGTTGCCCCTCTCCGTTTTGCCAAACGTATCGTTTCGGCGATCCCGTCCCGTATCCTGAATTCTCCGTGATGCTTCACGATCTCGTAAATCGTCAGAGCGCCAAATACAATCGACACTATAATCCTCGAGTTGTCTCCGACCAACGGAAGCGCGGGCATGAAAGTGAAATTACCTGGGTAAAGGAACTGCGCCAACCACAGAAGGAAAAGGACTGCCGCGTTCCCGCGCGTGAACTTCAGCTTGGCAAGTGTGGCACAGCCGTAAAATGTCATCATCATTGATAGGAGTATTTCCTCTCTGTGATGGATATCCAGCGGTATCGTGGATACTCTTCCCATGGATATCGAGTAAACTATCGGTATCATGGAGACAAGAAGCGTCCACTGATTGACTTTGCTGCTTATCATGTTAAGCAGCGCCATGGGAGCTAATCTTACGGTCCTGGCCCAATAGAACGCTGTCACTTTTTCAGGAAACTCGGAGAGGAACGGCGCGACCCACTGCACGAACACAAATGTGCTTATGCCAAACGCCACCGAAACCTCTTTCATGCTATTGAGGAAAGGATCCGCGACAGCCCACATCGCCAGCCCCCCGACAAGAAAGAGGATGAAGAGCGTGAATCCCCTCTTTTTATCGCTTTCAATCGAGACCAGCGCGCGCGGCATCGCCAGCAGATCTTCCTTCTTTTCTTCTTCTTCCTCCGGGAGCACTCGCAGGATATACATATAAAAGATAAACACGGAGCCCAAAAAAATCCCGTCGTAAATCTGTAGATCGCGCTTCAGTAGGACCACAATGAAGTATAGCGAAGAGATGAAGAGCGCGAGCACTTCAACGATATTCTCCCGCCTCAGCTGAATCACTTCAATTTTCTCACCATGTTTCAACCTCGAATAGATATCCGCGGTAATGAAGATAAGCGGCCAGCCGACTCCCATCAGGAGCCTGTTCGAGCCGGTGAAGTTCGCCATCATCAAGTCAATATCTTTATGCCAGGCGATAACCGCCTCGACCGTAAACTCCGGGACAACCTGCAGAAGAGCGACTATAGCGACGGCAAGACCCTGACTTATGCTGAACTCCGCGGCTTCGGCTGCCCAACTGATAATCAGGGCCGAGACAATCACAGTGCTGAAGCAAAGGAAGGCGACAAATCCGGCGGTATCGCTCGGGAATGTGTGCAACCACACTGAGACGACGACGCTGTACAGCGACATGAAAATGAAATAGTAGGTATATCGTGTCGTCGTCACGATATGTGATGCGGCGCGAAGGGTGGGATGTTCACCTCGGCCAGATCGTGGTAGGCCGTTGGAGTCGCGGGAAAATCGCC
>JAJYGB010000380.1:0-376 GCA_021785235.1 Bacteroidota bacterium | reverse complement strand
TCGAAGTGTGGGATCTTCACCTGGGCCATATCGTGGTACCCCGGTGGAGAAGCGAGAAAATCGCCGACCTGGTTTAGTATCATTCCGACAGAGGCGACATCTCCCATAATCCCATTATTGAACACGACGTTGACCGGAGGCTCCCCCTCGATGAAAACCGCGTCGTACTCAATCGAAGCGTCGATTCGCATGGTAAGTCTCAGATTGATAACTTCCCTGTCGTCTCTGTCCACAACAACCTCATGCCTTACGCCGACAACATGGTTTTTCGCGACGAACACGTCATCGCCATCAAAGTCATGATCAGCCACGATCGGCTGCAGGGTTGAGCGAATGTCGTCGTACTTGACATCGAGGTAGTGCGCGATAAATTCCG
>JAJYGB010000605.1 GCA_021785235.1 Bacteroidota bacterium | reverse complement strand
TTCCTCCCGTCCCCCTGGAGCTTTCTGACAATGACGCTTAGTTCTTGTACTGAGAATACCGGCATTGTCAGCTTTCGATGGAATGCGAATCGTTCAAGACTACTTCGAAGAGACGCTCCCTATCCACCGGGACGATTCCAACCTCGGCACACACAAGACCGCCCGCGTGGTTGGCGATCGCTGCAGCTTCGCCGATAGTCGCACCGGAGACAAGCGCGACGGTAAGGGTGGAAATGACCGTATCGCCTGCTCCCGAGACATCAGCCACCTTCCTGGCCTTGGTCGGGAAATGCACCGATGATCCGCTTTTCTCGACCAGGGTCATTCCCTGCTCGCCACGGGTCAACAGCACATTCTGGCAATCGAGCCGCTTGAGCAATTGCCGCGCTGCGGCGACAGCCTGCTCGTCCGTTCCTGCCAGAATCCCGAGCGCGCCCTCCGCCTCCTTCCTGTTCGGTTTGAACACCGTCACGTGCCGGTATTCGAAAAAGTTGCTCCGCTTCGGGTCCACGCTTACGACTTTCCGGTTCTTTCGAGCGAAATCGACAACCTGCTTCACAAGATCTTTCGTCAACATCCCCTTGTTGTAATCCTCGAGCAAGATTCCGTCGAGATCGTTCTTCATCGAATGAAGCAACTTCAAGACTTGAGTGACGGTTTTATCGCCGATATCTTTCAGAACTTCATGGTCCATACGGACCACGTGCTGGCTGTGTGCAATGACTCTTGTCTTAACCGTGGTCGGCCTGGCAGCGTCGGTAATGATTCCCTCCGAGGATAGCCCCATCTCTCCGAGTATTTTCCGCAGTCTTGTGCCGTAGTCATCGGCGCCGACAACACCGAAAAGGATCGGCTCGGCTCCAAGCGCCTTTACGTTATTCGCGACGTTTGCGGCACCGCCGAGTCTGACAGATTCACTCTCCACTTCGAGCACCGGGACCGGCGCTTCCGGAGATATTCGTGAGATGGTTCCCCAAATGTACCGGTCGATCATGAGATCGCCAATTACAGCGATCTTCTTACCGCGAAAACCGTCGAATAATTCCTTCAATCTCTCGTTTTTGAAACCGCTCAATCAAAATCTCCAATTTCAAGTAATTTACGCCCGACGGCAGTCAAGAGCAATTGCGCTTCTGGTGACATACTGAGACGGCTCCTGTGCCATGACAAATCACCGTAGAACGCATTGCATGATGGTCATTTGAATTGTCCACAGGTCGGCACTTGGTGGGGGTACGCCGAAAGCGAAAAGGCGGACCGCTGCGGCCAGGGGCGATCCTCGGACCACTCCGGGTGTCGTGAAAACCCGTTGCAGATTGAGGAGCCGGGTGCACAACTATCTCCGACTCACGGCAGCCGGTTCACGACTTGTTGCTGCTATTCAGACTCGTGCATTACTTCGTATACTGTCTTGAGCAGTTTCTCGCCCGTAAAAGGTTTGTTAATGAAAGCATCTATCTGATCCGAGAACGAGCCTGCAAGCTCGTCCTGCAGGCCGCTGGTGGCGATGATCTTCGCCGTGGTCTCCATGCGTCTCAGGGCCGCAATTGCAGATTTCCCGTCCAGCACAGGCATCATGTTATCTATGATAACGGTACGCACATTCGCCATATTCTTGACGAAGACGGCGATTGCCTCCGCACCGTCGCCCGCAACAATCACCTGGTAGCCGTAAGCCTCCAGTGTGGCTCTGGCGATTTCTCTTATTGACGATTCGTCGTCGACAACAAGTATAAGTTCTCCGTGTCCGAGGAACTGATCCAGATCGGTCTCGACCGGGGTCGCGGCTTCGGCGAGCTCCGTCGCAGGGAGATAAATCTTGAAAGAAGTGCCCCTGTTCAACTCGCTGTACACGTTCATGAAACCGCCGTGCGCTTTCACGAGAGCCAGGGCCGTGGAGAGACCCAGGCCGGTCCCCTTCCCCACTTCTTTGGTGGTGAAGAACGGCTCAAAGATTTTATCAAGAAGCCCCTGCGGGATTCCGGTCCCGCTATCCGAGATCGTAATGAGAACGTACTTCCCCGGTTTAGCGTCGATATTGATTTTCATATAGTCTTGATCGAGGATCACATTCTCCGCCGCGAGGGTCAGAGTTCCGCCGTCCGGCATGGCGTCTCGTGCGTTAACACACAGGTTAAGGATTACCTGGTGCAATTGTGTCGCGTCACCAAGGACGGTCCACAAATCCTTCGGCATCGCATGCTCGACCTTGATAGATTTCGGGAAGGTCTCATTTGCTATGTTCATTATCTCTCTGATCACGTGCCTGGGCTGGAGGATAACGCGCTCGCCTTTGGCGCCTCTTCCGAACATAAGGACCTGCCGGACCATATCTGCGCCGCGCTTGGCACTGGTCTCGATAGCCTGAAGTATTTTCTCGCTCTGATCGTCCTCGAGTCTTCTCTTTAGAGCCCGCACGGACATCATGATAGGAGACAGAACGTTATTCAAGTCGTGCGCAATGCCGCCGGCCAGTGTTCCTATACTCTCAAGCCGCTGTGCCCTCATAATCTGCGATTCGAGTTTCTTCCGATCCGTAATATCGGTGCAAACTTTCATTATCGCCTTGGGCCTTCCTTCGATATCCGTTACAAGCTTCCACCTGCAATCGAGTACGATTTCTTCTCCCTTTCGATTCTTCGCGTTTATCTCGCCGGACCACTCTCCCTCAGTCCTCACCACTTCGTTGGCATCGGTCGCTTCGCCGCTCACCACTCCCCTGGAGAAATCATTGAGCGACTTTCCAATTGCCTCCTCTGAGTTCCAGCCAAACACATTTGTTGCACCGTCGTTCCAGAACGTTATCATTCCGCCGAGCGTCTCCAGAATAATAGCATCCTGTGACTTGTCGAGGAGCGCTGCCTGTTCCCTGATTTTCTCGTCGGACTGTTTACGTTCTATCGCAGTTGCAATTTGCCCGGACAGAAGGGATAGGAGATTCTTCTCCGATTCTCCGAATTTGACCGTGGGCGAAAAGTTCTGAACTCCAAGGACGCCAATCGTACCGGAAGCTGTCTTCAACGGGACACCGACCCAGTCTATAGGCATTCTTCTCTGAACGCCGGCGGCCTCATCCGTATCAAGGCGTTTCGTCTCGTTCACGGTCAGCACCGACGGGCTGCCTCCGAGCATCACCTGCTCATTAAAGGCGTCAAGGCCTGGCTGCCTCTCCGGAATATCGTAGACCTCATTGACATAGTAAGGATAGAACAAGCCCCGGCTTATGTCTTCCCTAAGTGCAATGTAGAAGTCTTTTGACGGCACGAGCTGCCCGATAACCTCGTGTATCGATTTGCAGAATTCCTTCAGGCTCTCGGTTACGCGTGTAATTTCGGCGAGCCTGTAAAGTGCGGACTGAAGCATCTCCGACCGGCGCCTTTCGGTATTGTCTCTTCCCACACCTACGAAGCCGATGATTTGGCCGGTCTCGACGACTACCGTAAGCGAAAGATTCATGGGAATAGTCTGTCCGTCCTTCGACGTGAAATCGACATCGACGACGACCTCGTCTTCCTTGCCCTGCAATGCTCGTTCGCGATATGAACGTATGAGCTCCTTCTGAGTCGTGAGATCGAAGAGACTCACACCGACCAATTCGTTTTCGTCGTAACCGAGCGACCCGACCGTGGCTCCTCGGACGAGCTGTATACTCATATTATCGTCCAGTCTGAACAGTACGTCGCTCATAAATGTGAGGGCTGATTTCATCGCGTCGTAAAGCGTGTTCACGATGATTTTGTGTCGAAATACAAAGTAGAGAGCTATGACGAGCGACAGTAGAGAAGTGAAAATGTAGAGCTCCATGCTCCTTGGAAAGAAAGCAAAGAAGATAGACTCGGTGAACGGCCCGGGGAGAAGCAGGCGCAACAGCGCAAATCCTGCCACGAGGAGATTCGATTTCATGCCTTTGTCGGAAAAGCCCTTCAGGAAAGTGAACAAAATGGCGATACCTATACTGAAAGCTACCGACATCCATGTGACGAGGAATACGTAGCCGATAGTCGACAGGCCGACCCCCGGCATGATCGGTTTGGGAATAAGACCGAGAAGTTCGAACGTGTAGCTGAATAGACCTGCGAAGTAGACGAACCCGAT
>JAJYGB010000547.1 GCA_021785235.1 Bacteroidota bacterium | reverse complement strand
CGCGACACACACGCCGCCCGAGCTCGATGGAGGCATGCTGAGTACGTCGTAACCATGGTACGTCACACTTATGGGCTCCCTTATCTCGGCATGGTAATTCTCGACGTCTCTTGCCGTAATGACACCGCCATGCGCCTGATCTTCTTTTGCTATCAGTTGTGGAACTTCACCTCTATAAAACCCATCCCTTCCCTCTCTGGCGATTCTTATCAGAACTTTTGCCAGGTCCTTTTGCACGATCAGGTCACCTTCCCGAAAAGTAGTATCGTTCCTGGAGAAATATTTCATAGTTGAAGGAAACCTCTTGAACAGTCTGAAGGCATGTTCGAAGTTAAATTGTAACTTCCCGTTTACCCTGAAGCCCTTCTCCGCCAATTCAATCGCAGGCTGCATGACTTCCTTCAAGCCGAGTCTCCCGAATTTCTTCTCGGCGAGAACCATGCCGTCGACGTTTCCTGGTACACCGACGGATAACCCGCCCACAAGCTCCTTCTCGTTGTCAACATTCCCGGCGCTGTCGAGATACATATTACGGCTCGCCTTCGCAGGCGCTGTCTCGCGGGCGTCAATTGCATAGTTCCTTCCGTTCCTCAGATGTATCATGTAGTAGCCCCCGCCGCCCAGGTTGCCGGCCTGCGGGTAGGTAACGGCAAGCACGAAGCCGACGGCCACAGCCGCGTCAACCGCGTTGCCGCCTGCCTTCAGTATCTTGACACCGACAGCAGTGGCAATTGAATCGGAAGTTGAAACCATACCGTGGGTGCCGAAGGCGGGCTTTAGAACGGAGATCTGGGCGAAAGCTGTGGAGGTCGCGCAGACGAGTATCAGCATTGTGCGACGCAAGGTAAACATCCGCATTCCTTTCGAATTTTGAACTGCCATTCTAAATGAAGATAAGTCCAATCGAGGACTATTTCATTTCAAGGACATAGAAGGTGAAAGTCGCCTCTTACTAGCATTGAACCTTAGATGCATCTGTGTGAGGGGTATGTCTCCGTCTACGTTCTTCGCTTACCCTGGACAAAATCTTCGGCCTCTTTGACGTCGTCTTCTGATCCGATGAATAGCTTCGTGCGCTGGTGTATGCTTGTCGGCACGATATCCAGTATACGCCTGCTCCCATCGGAGGCCCTCCCTCCCGCGTGTTCAATTATGTACGAGAGCGGTGAGCATTCATAAACCAGTCTGAGTTTCCCTTCAGGGTAATTTTTGTCGCCGGGATACATGAAGATACCGCCGTGCAGTATGTTTCTGTGAAGGTCGGCGACCAGTGAACCTACATACCGAGATGTGTAGGGCCTGCCTGAATTCGGATCATCCTTCTTCAGGTAATCAACGTAGCTCCGGAAGTTTGTGTCCCACTTCTCATAATTGCCTTCATTGACGCTGTAAGTCTTGCCGCGCCTGGGTACTCTCATATTTTCGTGGGAAAGGAGGAATTCTCCAACGGAAGGATCGAGAGTGAACCCGTGTACTCCGTTTCCGGTGCAGTAGACGAAAATAGTGCTCGAGCCGTAGATCACGTACGCTGCTGCCGCGAGTTTAAACCCGGGTTGGAGGCAGTCCTCCTCCGTTCCCGGACCTGAAGGTGTGACACGTCGAAAGATTCCAAAGATGCTGCCGATCGAGACGTTGGCGTCTATGTTCGATGACCCATCTATCGGGTCGTAAACGAGTACGTATTTGCCTTTAGGGTATTTATCCGGTATGGCCATCAGGCCCTGACTTTCTTCCGATGCCATCACGCAGAGGTGGCCGCCGTGGTCCATGGCTCTGTAAATAGTCTCGTTCGCGAAGTCGTCGAGTTTTTTGATTTCATCGCCGCTGTCATTCTGGCGATCTGTGGCACCAAGGATGTCTATCAGCCCTGCCTTGCTCACCTCGCGCCATATAAGTTTAACGGCAATCGCCAGGTCGCTCAGCAGGCCCGTGAAATCGCCGGTTGCTTCCGGATGTTCCCTTTCCCCTTCGTCAATATGCCGCCCGAGCGTCATGAGACGTTGTTTCTCGTACATGTTACCTCCGCTGGTCTTAGCCGGTCCTGCGATCCTGTTTAAGCCAGATAATCGCGGCCCTATTTCACCGTAGAAGAGCGCAGACTTTTGGCCAGTCGCTCCTGATCTTTGTACTGTAACTGATAAAGCCTGTAGTAGATCCCCCCCGACGATAAGAGTTCCTGATGGGTACCCTGTTCGCGGATCTCGCCCTTGTGGAGTACAATGATTTTCGACGCATGCTGTATTGTCGACAGCCTGTGCGCGATCACTATGCTCGTCCTCCCTTCAAGGAGGTTTGCCGTGGCTTTCTGGATAAGCTGCTCGGTCTCGGTGTCAATATTCGCGGTAGCTTCGTCGAGGACCAGTATCCGCGGGTCATGCGCGAGCGCACGGGCAAACGATATGAGCTGTTTCTGGCCAACCGATAGCGACGCTCCACGTTCCTTGACATCCTCGTCGTAACCGTTGGGAAGCCGGTCGATGAAACCGTTCGCGCCGACCAGAGACGCCGCTTCCTTGATCTTCTCGAAGGAAATGGCCTCGTTGCCAAGCCCGATGTTATACCGGACGCTCCCCGAGAAGAGGAACACGTCCTGCATGACTATCGCAATGTTTTTGCGAAGATCGGCACTCGACACTTCTTTGACGTTGTGGCCGTCAACGTACACGCCGCCCGTGTTCACCTCATAGAAACGCATCAGCAGATTGACGATAGAGGTTTTACCGGCTCCGGTAGCGCCGACTATGGCGATTGTCTCCCCGGGGTTTGCCGTGAATGAGACATTTTTCAGGACGTAATTCTCGCCGTCGTAGGCAAATGATACGTCCTTAAACTCGATTTTCCCTTTAACCTCACCTAGCGAACCGGGGGTCTGAGGCTCAGGTATCACGGTCTTGTCGTCAATTACCTTGAATATTCTCTCCGAAGAAGCCATGGCTGTTTGCAGAATGTTATACTTCTCCGAGAGATCCCTGATGGGGGTGAAAAACTGTTCCGTGTACTGGAGGAATGCTATCAATATTCCGAGCGAAATGCCGCCGTGTGCTCTGAAAAATTCTTCGGAGACCAAGTGGGTACCGCCGAACCATATTATGAGTCCCACGGCGATAGCACTTGTCAACTCGACACCGGGGTAGAACAGAGCGTAATAGAACACCGACCGGACGTTGGCGTCACGTAGCTTCCCGTCTACCTCGTCGAAATTCTTGAACGCCTTGTGTTCCCGGTTGTATATCTGGTCGACGGTGACTCCGGTTATGTGCTCCTGCAGAAAGGAATTGATGCGCGCGATCAGGATCCTGATTTCACGGTACGAAGACCGCACCTTTTTCCTGAAAAGCATTGTGATATAGAACAGGATCGGGAGAACGGTGAGCGTAACCAATGCGAGCTCAACGCTGAGGCTGAACATGAAAGCCAGGATCCATACGATCGTGAATATATCACCGAATGCCATGACTATCCCGGATGAGAAGAGGTCGTTAAGTGCCTCGACGTCGTTGGTCACCCTTGTTACAAGCCTGCCGACGGGGTTCCTGTCGAAATACTTTATGCCAAGTCTCTGTAGATGCGAGAATATCTCCCTCCGTATGTCGAAAATAGTCTTCTGTCCTATCCATTGCGTCAGGTAAGCGGAGCCGTAGCGGAGGAGCGCCTGGAGGGATATGACTCCGAACATGAGGAGGATGATCCTGAACAGGCCGGCGCCATTTCCTTTTTCGATATAGCTGTCAATGGCAATTTTGGTCAGGTAAGGCCTCAAGGGGCCCATGCCCGAATATGCGATGGTAATAAGGACTGCGATCGCGACCTGAAGTTTGTAAGGCCCGAGGTAGTGCAGAAGACGGCGCATCAGCCTGTCGTCGTATGCTTTACCTAATATTTCCTCTTCGTGTGTTTCTACTGCCATGTTGGTTTATCTGATCTCTATTTCCATTCGTTTCAATGTCAGCTCATCTCACGACATTTGCCGGGGAGCCTGTCGAGTAAGCGGTAATGTTATCGACGGTAGTCTGTAAAATCCTTTCGACAGCCTCGGCGCTGTCGAACGCGATATGCGGAGTGATAATAACATTCTCCCTGTTCAGCAGAATATTCTTTTCCAAAACCGC
>JAJYGB010000390.1 GCA_021785235.1 Bacteroidota bacterium | reverse complement strand
TATCATCGGTCGAAATCGAAGGAAGTCGGGACGCCAACGTATGAAGGGACTCGATCAAAGAAGAGTCATGCTGGAGACTTCGTAACGTTAAGACTCCCTCGTTCAGTTTTCCACATCGCGGCAGAGTTGCGCGACGACACCCAGAGACTCACATATCTTCACACCGACGTCAGAAGAGACTTCTCTGAAATAGATTCCTCCGGATTCGATTCGATAATCTTCTTCGACTCGGTATCGAATTCGTCGTACCACCCTGTAATCCAGCCAAACGTCGCTGTTTTTCCTGAGCCAATCAGATTTGGGATTGTTTGCGGAAATACATCGCCGGAAGTAACCCGCGCGGATCTGCTGACGAAAGATGGGAAATTGCTTCGAGGCAACGCGAATCTCACCCGCTTGGCCGCAAAATTGCGCCCCGTGTCAATTGGGTTAGACCTCATCTTCCTCGCCCTGCCCGACTCGACCACATGCATCGAGATCGGCGAGATCAGAGCGGACACATTGCCGGAAGGATTTTACCAGCTTCGCATACACGGCAAGACAACTCAAAGAACATTTCCATTTTGTTACTCCTGGATCACTAAACCACGGATCCTTCGTAACTTCACCACCGCCTTCTCACTTTTAAAATACGTAGTTCAAGATTCAATTTATTCAGAGATGGAATCGGGCAACGAGAAGGAGAAGATAGAGAAGTTCAATCACTTCTGGAGATCACTGGATCCGACACCTGGGACGGTATACAATGAACTCGAGGCACAGTTCTATGAAAGGGCAGACTACGCCGACAACGCGTTCGCGACCATAGGCGCAAGGGCCGGAGCGTCCACAGACAGAGGTAAGGCATACATCCTGTTCGGCAAGCCTGATTCCGTGAAGCGTGAATATAAGGATGATGGTACCTTGGAAGTCTGGAGCTACACGAAGCTTAAGAAGAACCTGATATTCAAAGAAAAAGGATTCGGAGAATTTGAGTTGTACCGAACGGAGAACTTATGAGCGTAATAGCAATTACTATCGGTGACTACAACGGGATCGGCCCTGAGGTGGCACTAAAGGCCGCCGCCAGCCGTTCCATCAGGGCAAACTGTACGCCTCTTCTCATTGGTCCCTACAAGGCCTTCGAGTTCTACGCGGACAAGTATTCCCTGCGCAGAAAAATACTCAGGGTTGAGTCGCTTTCCGATGCGGTCGGCAGGAGCGAGATAACTATTCTGGATATTTCACCAGAGTTCAAGGAGAGAGTTCGGCCTGGCAAGCCCACGAAGGAAGCTGGGCATTGGGCAGGCAAAGCAATCGAACGCGCCGTACAGCTTTGTGTATCGGGTGAAGCCGAAGCGATGGTCACGGCGCCTGTCTCAAAGGAGACGATGCGCCAGGCGGGATATGATTTTCCAGGCCAGACCGAAATGGTAACTAAGCTTTCGGATTCCCAAGGCTCGATAATGATCATGGCTTCGGGCTTCGCGAGGATCGCGCTGGCGACCATCCACATCCCAATCTCCGAAGTGTCCCGTTCCATCACAAAGACCGGACTCGTCGAAAGGCTTTCTGTCTTCAACGCCTCCATAAAGAACGACTTCGGAGTCAAATCCCCGAAGATAGCAGTCCTCGGACTGAATCCGCACGCCGGGGAGAACGGCTACATAGGGAACGAGGAGGTTGAGACCATAAGGCCCGCGATCGAGGAAGCTAACTCGATGAAGATCGACGCCAGAGGGCCCTACCCTGCTGACGCTTTCTTCGGCACCTACAGAGACGGGATGTATGACGGTGTCTTCGCGATGTACCACGATCAGGGATTGATACCATTAAAGATGAGATCGTTCAGCACCGGAATTAATTTCACCGCAGGGATCAGCATCATCCGAACTTCCCCCGATCATGGAACGGCATTTGATATAGCGGGTAAAGGAATTGCCAATCCTTCGAGCACGATCGAGGCGATAAAACTCGCACTGGACGTTTCTAAGAACAGAAGAGCTGCGAGAGGATAGGCGGGACGATCCATACGAAGACGCTCTTGTATCACCAGGAAGTGGATCTATTCGCTTTACCGGCAGAGTCGGTACCGCCATACACCGCCTCGGCAGCGATATACGATCACATGATGAAGGAAGTCAACTATCTAGGCTGGGCCCGATATCTCACGCAGCTCATGAAAGTAGCGGGGCTGGACTCACGCCGATCGAAAATCAAAGGACAGAAACTCTGTGAGTTCGGCTGCGGTACAGGCAACATTTGCCTGGTCCTGTCAAGACTCGGCTTCGAAGTTACGGGGATCGACAGTTCAAGTGAAATGCTCCAGGTGGCCGGGCAGAAAGTTGCCAGAAGGCGCGACAACCTTCATCTTGTCCTAAGCAACATGGTCACTTACACAGGCGCGGAGAAATTCGACCGGGCGGTCTGCGTCTACGATAGCATGAACTACATCTCCAACATCGAATCTGTCGGGCAGTTTTTCCAAACAGTTTTCGGGAGCCTCAAACCAGGCGGCGTCTTCGTATTCGACGCGAGTCTCGAGTCCAACTCCCTGAACGATGCGTCTCTCTTTGTCCAGCGAGGGAAACACAAAGGCATTTATTATCATCGCAAATCGCATTATGATCCAAAGGCAAGGATACATACCACCTTCGTCCGAATAATGAAGGATAGCAAGGTAGTCGAGGAAATCCACAGAGAGTACGTCTACGATCTTGATGTCATAAGACATCTCTTCGCGCAGGCGGGCTTCGAAGAAAGGTTCGCCGCCGGCGACTTCACTATGCTTGAGGCGAACAACAAGTCAGAAAGAGTCCACTTTGTATTGGTGAAACCATCACATGATTAACTGTAAGAATGTCTCATTCGCCTTCGACGACCACGTTATTTTCACTGACGTCAATCTCTCGATTGAGAAAGGCGAATTTGTTTATATAGTCGGAGAGACCGGCTGCGGAAAAACCACTCTAATGCGGTTGCTTTACATGGACATCATGCCAACATCCGGGACCGTCAGGGTGGACACATTCTCGTCTTCTCTAGTCAGAAAAAGAAAGCTGTACCAGCTCAGGAGGAAACTCGGGATAATATTCCAGGATTATAAGCTGCTGGATGACAGATGCGTGTATGAGAATATTACATTCGCTCTCCAGGCGGTCGGCTTCTCAAGCCGCGACATGAAGATGCAGGCGATACAGGCTCTTACCCAGGTTGGGTTGATCCACAGAAGGAATTCCCCTATCGGTGAGCTATCGGGAGGAGAGCAGCAGCGGCTCTCCATCGCCAGGGCGATCTCCAAGGATCCTATAGCGATATTGGCGGACGAGCCGACGGGCAACCTCGATCCGGCTACGTCGGCAGATATCCTGACACTGCTCAAAAAAATCAACCTGGGCGGGACGACCATTCTTCTCGCGACACACAACTATGAGCTCATCAGAAAATTTCCCGCGAGGACAATCGCGATACGTAACTACAAGTGCGAGGAACTTGACCCGTTTTCGCTCTGATACCGCTGCTCAATTAGCGGTAGATAGGACACGGATGTTACAAGAATTGAAGAGCCCAAATCTTAGTTGGCAACTAGCTCCACTCTTTTCACTTCCGCAACCCTGTGGAGCACGGCCCTTTCAACGCCAGCCCTGAGCGTCATCGGCCGCAACGGACAGACGGCGCATGACCCGAGGAATTTCACGCGAAGGATGCCGTCCGGATCCAGCCGCACAAACTCCACGGACCCGTTGTCAATAGATAGGAACCGGTTGGCATCCACGAGCACTTCATTTATCCTGCTAATAATTTCGTCTGAGACTTCCACCATCTACTCACATCTCTATTTCAATTTTCGGTTTGCTCGCCGCCGACATATTCGAGATGCTTATCTGTGCCGCCAGCTTCCTTGCCACGGACTGAATCATCTTTGCCTGCTCAGATTCCGGCTCTGTCAGGACAATCGGCCTGCCGGTATCGCCACCTATCCTGATTGGCGTGTAAATCGGTATCTCGCCAAGGAATGGGACGCCGAAAGTCTCGGCAGTTTTCTTTCCACCGCCATGGCTGAAAATGTCTTCACGCTGACCGCAATGCGAGCAGATAAAGTAGCTCATGTTTTCAACAACGCCTGAGAAGAT
>JAJYGB010000151.1 GCA_021785235.1 Bacteroidota bacterium | reverse complement strand
AACCGATCATGTGGCTGTAGAAGCCGCCGAGCCAGACCAGGAAAGGCTTGCTTTGCAGTAGCGACGATGATTTCATTCCTTCAAACCCAGAGTCTTGAACACATAGCCGACATTTTTCAGCAGCGATTTCATGTCGAATACTTTTGCGAGCTCCTCGCGGGCGACCTTTTCGCTGACCTCGTGGTCGTTTGCGAGCGCTGTCAGAAAATCTTCTCCCGTCTCCCAGCAGTGCATCGCGTTTCGCTGGACGAGTGCGTACGCCTGCTCGCGCGTCAGCCCCTTCTCGATCAGCTTCAGCAAAACGTCTTCGGAGAAGTAAAGCCCGTGCGTGAGCTGGAGATTTTTCATCATCTTATCCGGGTAGACCACGAAGTTCTTGAATATCTTCTGGGATTCCAAAATCATGAAGTCCAACGCGAGCGTCGCGTCTGGGAAGATTACGCGCTCCACAGAAGAATGAGATATATCTCTCTCGTGCCACAGTGCCTGGTTCTCGAGCGCCGACATTGCGTAAGACCTCACAAGCCTGGCCATTCCGCAAATTCTCTCGGCGTTCACCGGGTTTCGCTTGTGTGGCATCGCCGAGGACCCTTTTTGCCCCTTCGTGAACGGCTCTTCAGCCTCAAGAACCTCAGTCCTCTGGAGATGGCGCACTTCGAGGGCCATCTTCTCGAGTGTCCCGGCAGCCACTGCCAGGACGGCCATGAACTGGGCATGTCGGTCACGCTGGATCACCTGCGTGGAAGTAATGGACGGCTGCAATCCGAACTTCTTTGCGACGTATTTCTCGACTTCCGGAGAAATGTGAGAATAAGTGCCGACCGCCCCGGAAATCTTCGCGACCGAAATCTCGCCGATGGCGCTTTCCAATCGTTCGATGTCACGCCGAAGTTCGTCGTACCAGACTGCCATCTTGAGTCCGAACGTGACCGGTTCCGCGTGTATTCCGTGCGTCCGACCGATCATGGGCACATCTTTATATTTCACGCTCAGGTCACCGATCATCTTCCTGAGCTCCTGCAGATGCTTCAGAATTATTTCGCCCGCCTGTTTAAGCTGGATCGCCGAGGCAGTGTCGAGCACGTCGGATGAGGTCATACCGAGATGAACGAAGCGGGCCGCCGGGCCGACATGCTCACTCACGTTAGTGAGGAAGGCTATCACATCGTGCTTGACAGTGCGCTCTATCTCGTCAATTCTCTCGACGTCAAACTTGCCTTTCGATTTTACTTCCGAGACCGCATCGGCCGGAATCCTTCCGAGTTCTGCCTGCGATTCCATGGCTGCTATTTCAACGTCGAGCCATATACGGAACTTGTTTTCCTCGCTCCATACCGCGCTGATCTCTGCAGGAGAGTATCGTTTTATCATTTTGTGTCTTTCCTTCCAACCGTGAGCGCAAGTGTTTGAAGCTTATCGCCTCGCAAAATTTCGAAGCGGAGTTTCTCTCCTGCCCTCACGTCCGCGAGCTGAGATTGAAGGGAGGCTGTACTTCTCACGGGCCTGCCCTGATATTTCAGGATAAGGTCGCCCGGATCGAATCCGCTCTTCGAGGCGGGGCTGTTCGGTTCGACATTGCTGACAAGTGCGCCCGTCGGTTCGCTCAGACCGAAATATTTGGCGATCTGCTGGTCCACAGTCTGAAGTTCAAGTCCCGTCCATGCATCATGAATAACCCTGCCGTGCTTTTTCAGCTCATCCACGACCCTGCTGACCCTGTTGATCGGGATCGCGAATCCGTAACCGATGTAGGCATTGCTCACTCCGCCAGTGTATATCATCGTGTTCATTCCTATTACTCTTCCATTCGCGTCGACGAGAGGGCCGCCCGAATTACCCGGATTAATTGCCGCATCTGTCTCGATCATGTTGTTGTAATTCCTGGAGCCGATCTTCGCGAGGTTCATACCGAGCGAGCTCACCACACCGACCGTGACTGTCGGCTTGTCGTTGATATCGAACAATCCGAACGGGTTTCCGAATGCGACCGCCCATTCACCGACGAGAATACTGTCGCTGTCGCCCAGCTTGCAGTAGGGAAGGTTACCACCGTCTACCTTGAGCAAAGCGACGTCGGTCTGGTCATCGTGGCCTATGATTTTTGCGCTTCTCTTGCTCCCGTCCGTCATCGTCACGATAATTTTCGTTGCATCCTTCACGACGTGCTCATTAGTCACGACGTAGCCGTCGGGCGAAATTATGAATCCCGATCCAAGGCTCTGGACTTCTATCTTCTGTGAGCCGAAGAACTGGCGGAAGAAAGGATCGTTTCCGAAAAACTGTCTCAGCATCGGATCACTGAGTGCGAAGGGGCTTTGCTGTTCCTGCACGGCGGTGACGTTTATGCCGACAACGGCAGGACTTATTTCCTTCACCGTCTTAGTGATCGCGTTCTGGCGGCTCGAGGTCGGGTCGTCGCCTGTTGATTGCGGCCGGGCGAACGCCGGGACCAGTGCGAGGTACAGTATCAGTGCTGAAACCGCAGGGAGCAGGCGACGGCTTGAATCCGAGGGCCGAGAAGATTTACTGCGGTCCGACTTCAGGATACGGAATTCTTCATGCATTCTGGAACTCATCTTTGAGTGGCAACACGTGTTTTGAAACAATGGCCGCGAAGAGCGCAGTTGAGACGGCCATGTTCAGCACTACAGGCGACATTTCTATGAACAGCACGACAAAGGCGGCAGTAATCCCTATGACGCTGGCAAGATATAGTTTCAAGCCGAGCAACCTCAGCAGAAAGTATATTCCCAGGTAGACGGGGACGGCTAAAGGTTGAATGACAAGGAGTGCCCCGGCTCCTGTTGCGAGTCCCCGGCCTCCTTTGAATTTCAAAAAAGCGGAGTAATTGTGGCCGAGTACGACGAAAAATGCTGACGTCAATCCGAGAGTCAGTCCGAACGTTCGCGCTGACAAGTAGGTCACAAACAAGCCTTTCATTACGTCGATTGTTCCCACCGAAATGCCGATAGTTTTCGAGCCTGTGACTTCGTAAGCGTTCATTGCGCCGATATTTCCGCTACCGTTTCTGGACATGTCGATGTTGCGTAAGTGCTTACCAATCACATACGCGGTCGGAAAAGAACCGACGAGATATGAAACGATGGCGATGGCTAATCCTAACACTTGACAGAATAGCAAAAAGAGGGCACAGTTTCAATGACGAGCCCGTGGAACCGCTGTATATTGTTGAATTTAAAGGTTTCTTCTTTTTAGAATTGCGGGCACTTTTCCCGTTCCGATTGGAACTTGACCTTGGATGCGGGGCAGCTCCTAAAAGCAGCTAGTGCCATTCCAACTAATTTTAACAAACGATGGGCGGCTAATATTATTGTTGGAATGAGCACCCCGCCAGATTTTTCTTTGACGGGATTGGCAAATGATAGTTGGATGAGCATTAGTATGCGATAGAAAGCGTGAAACTGCCGGTATAAACTCCAAGAGGCTGAGACCGGGATAATGTCGCTGTGCCGCCTGCCCAGAAGTCATATTCTCCGGTCGCGCCGGTCGTAATCGTGTTCCCCGAGCTGATAGGAACTGCCCCGATCTGATCGGCATCGTAATTACCCGCAAGGAGGCCGCTGAAGGGGATGGAGTTTTGACCGTCTGTGAGCGGACTTGTGGAGAAGGTCACGGTCACGAAGGTGTCAGGCGGTCCATTTAGTGAGAAATAGGCGGCCATGCTGCCGCCCGCGATGGGATCAACAGAAACTTTAGTCTTACCTTGAATTACGTAGCCAAAAGCAAGGTTTCGATTCACCTTGAGTTCCATCGCGCTCTTTACATTAAACCTGACGGTTGCCCATTGTGATGCACTCTGAGTCTGGGCGGATCCTTCGGTCGCGATTATCGCCAGAAGAACGACGGAAAACCTGAAGATTGATAATTTGATGGGTCTACCGAAATACATGAGGTGGCGAGGAGAAACCCGCGTGTTCTGAAGCTGTCATCGTTTCTAATACTGGACCGTGAGAGTGACAGTGCCCTGATACAATCCCGCAGGGGCATTGTTAGGGACAGCACCCGTTGATCCGCCTACCCAAATGTAAAGATTCCCTGAGCTACTTGCCGGGGATGTGGAACCCGACGACGCGAGGACCGTAGCACCCCTCTGCG
>JAJYGB010000640.1 GCA_021785235.1 Bacteroidota bacterium | reverse complement strand
TCGTCCCAGGCGGGAAGTTCGTGGAATACGGCAAGAAAGCGCGAGAGTACCCAGATCTGTCCCTCCTCCCGGAGGGCTTCATAGCTGAAGTCTGAGTTGTTCGCATGCGCCCACGCGCTGTCAAGCATGATGCTGAAGAGAATGTCAGGTTTCGCTTTTGCTTGCTGATCGACCTCCCATGAATGAAGGCGAAAGGTTCGTCTAAGCATCGAAGGGGTTGAGTTATTCATCCGGTCTCTCGATTCTATACTGTCTGAGGATTATGTTCTCGTCTTCCTTATTTGTATCCAATGACGTAACGAGCGCTTCTCTCGGCGACTTTAAAGCCGATCGGATTCTTCGGCTTCTCAGGCGCCTGAAGGAGCTGTCGGGTTGCATCGAACACGACCCTGGATACTGGCTCAGTTTCAATCCGCGGGTCTCACCGCAAAGAGAAATAACATTCTCCCGCGGATAAGCAACCGGGACGCAAAGCCCTTCAAACATGTGTATAAATGCGACAGCACGTCTTTCCTGCCGTCTCTGGCATATAGCCCTTCCATGGGATTCATATATTTCCTTCTTTGCCCCTTAGCGTCTCCAGTACATTAAAATTACAGAAGGATATACGGGATGCCGCTCATCGAGTCCGTCAGATTCAAAGGAGTCTGATGACAAGGGGGCGTTTGCGGTAAGATCCAAACTCAGCCACTACCCAACCTTGAATTGTTTTTCGTATTTCTCTTCAAGAGCATCGAGGCGCCAGGGCAGCTCCGCCTTCGAAGCTGGAAGCTCGCGGAGACTAACAAACGTGCGCACTGTCAGAAGATGCGCTTGAATTGCCCGTCGATTATTCAACACATCAGCCAGCATGAAAGCGCCGTGCCCTGTAAACGCTGAATACAAATGCTGCGAACATTTCGGCTTTCTGAGGCGGTCACAAATTGTGACCCGCTCAGATTTCTCTTCCGGTGTCAACTCAAACATAAAATCAGACGGGAAACGGTCGATGTCTCGATTAACCTGCCGGTTCAGTTGTTTTGTCGTTACGCCGTACAGCATCGCCAGATCTGCATCGATCATTACTTTCTTCCCCCTGATGAGAAAAATATGCTTTCCCATCCGTTCGATTGGAAGCAACGATTTGCCCGCTGTTTCCATCCCCCATGCTCTTTCAATTTCACCCATGAAAAACTCTTTCCATCTGTAAATTAGCTTCGCCGGCGGGGAAGAGCAAGGTGACCGCCATCCTGAAGATGACGGTCACCCGAGTCTCTACTTCGGTGCCGGGCCTTCGGTCACCTGAACCAGGTCATTCGGCCTCAGCCATTTGGCATAAGCTTTCTGGATTTCTTTCGGGTTGATCTTCATGTAGATATGCGCCGCACGGATCGGCTCATCGAGCGGGAGATCTTCCAGCGCTCTGCCGAGCAGTCCGCGGGCTATGCTGCTCTCGCTCGATTCGGAGAGCGGTATTTCCCGGAGGACGAGCGCCTTCGCCTGTTTCAACTCCTTCGGTGTCACTTCAGTATCCTGCATCTGCTTGAGGTCGCGAATGATGATATCCCGTGCCTTAGCGACTTTGTCCGGATCGCAGGCATAGCTTACCTCATAACTGCCGCGCGTCTTTTGAATCCCGAAACTCGAGCCGACATAATACACGAGTCCTTCGTTTTCGCGCAGGTCCCTGTACAACCTGGTGGCATAGAACGCTCCGCCGAGCACATGATTCCCAAGCTGAAGCGGATAATAATCGGGATTTGATCGCGTCAATCCGAGCGTCTCCGCGAGATAGACTCTGTCCTGCACCCTGCTCTGGTCGGGCACGGCCGCAGTCGACGGCTTGCTGAGCGGCGTCGTTGGAAGATCGGTCTCCGGTTTGGGTCCGCTCGCCTTCCAGTCACCGAAGAATTTCGCAATCACCGCTTTTGCCGTGTCCGGTGAAATGTTTCCAATGACAACAATCGTCGTCATATCTGGACGATACACCTTTTCGTAGTAATCCTTCACGTCCTGCATTGTAACCGAATCCACGGTCTCGGGTGTCGTCTGGCGGAGAGTAGGGTCCCCTGTGGGATATAGGGCCACGTGAAGCGCACGCGTAGTGAGATAGTCCGGACTCTCCAGTTGTCCAGCAACTGTGGCAGCAGTCTGGCGCTGGATTATTTTAAAAGCCATCTCGGGAAGCGCCGGATGCAGCTCGTTGTCGGCAAGAAGCTGGACTCCCCTGTCGAAGTTGTTGCTCAGAACGCTCAGCGAGAAACTCGAACCGCCGGATTCATTGGCGCCGATGTCATCAAGGGCCTTCTGAAACGCTATGCGGTCGAGGGTTGTCGAACCGTACTCGAAAAGCTGGTTGAGCATTCCACTGAGGCCATCTTTCCCTTCGGGGGTCTGAAGCAGCGGGTTGCTCTTTACGGTGCCAATTACGGTCACAGTCTTGCTGATCGTTTCCGGCTGCACGATGAGCCTTATGCCGTTCGGGAGCATGGACACGACCGGGTTGACTGTTGAATGAGGAATCGACAGACGTCCGACCGCGGCCTCAGCCCACTTCGGCAGCGTGACACCTTTGGTTTCCTTCGGCGCGAACGATTCAGCACCGCCGAATCCGCTCGACGAAATCGGTTTGCCCGAAGCCTGCGGCGTCAACACGGCAACTATCGCATGTTCCGGATTGATGAACTCTCTCGCCACACGGTTGACGTCGTCGACCGTCACCTTCTCCATCATTTTTAGATCGTCATCGGGCGAGTTGCGATGCTCCACCGCCACCGCATCGGACCAGGCCTGTGCCAGTCCGGAGACGGAGTTTTTCTGGAACTCGGCGTCCGATATTTCATGCCGCTTCGATGCTTCGACGAGATCGGCGGAGACACCGTTCTTCAATTCAGACACGAGTATGTCGTTTATTTCTTTTACCAGGTTGCCTGTGTCATACCCCTTCGGAAAAGCCGCGAGGGCAAATCCAAGGCCGGACCTGGGCATCGCGTAATACTGGAAGCCCGCGTACAGAGCTTTTCCTTCCGGAACGAGCGCATACAGATTACCTCTCTGGCTGCTGAGGACATCGGATAGTACTTGAGCGGCAGCGTAGTCAGGACTGTTCGTGCCGGGGAACCTGTATGAGATGACAGCCAGACCGTATGGAAGGTCGGTCGTCAGATTCATTGTGTCCGCCTTCACGTTGGAGAAATCGAAATTCGGCCGCACAGGCAGTTTCCCGGACGGAATGTTTTCGAAAAGCTTCTTCACCTCAGCAAGGGCTTTCTCAGGGACCACATCCCCGACTATCACGAGTATGGCATTGTTCGGGACATACCAG
This sequence comes from Bacteroidota bacterium, assembly GCA_021785235.1. The sequence goes on along the minus strand of JAJYGB010000640.1, from coordinate 813 downwards.
GTCTTGTGGAAGTTCTGGAGCATCGCACCTGTCGTCTTGTCGAACGACGGGCGTGTTCCCAGTGCGTCGTGCGCGTAGGGCGTATCCTTGAACATCGCATCGAGGAGTCTTGTGAAAAACACATACTGCGGATTGGAAAGGTCCTGTGCGACTTCCTGCTCGATGGCACCTCGTTCCTTGTCCCACAGGCTGTCTGTACCGAGAATGCCGCGCATCCTTATCGCCTCGATGTGAAGCGCGACGTCGAGGTCCTCAGCAGGAATGGTGAAGAAGTATTGCGTCACCATCTGCTGGGTATCGGCATCGAAGTCTCCACCCATTGCCGCGGTGACGTCCGCGAGCTGTGAAGCGGACAAACCCGGACTTCCGCGGAACATCATGTGTTCCAGCGCGTGTGCCGTTCCGGGGAATCCTGCCGGCGCCTCGTCGGAACCGACCAGGTAGTTTATCTCGGTAGTCACGACCGGTGCGAGAGGATTCCGGACGATCACCACGCGGAGTCCGTTCTTCAGTGTCGAGCGGAGAACGGTCTCACCGGATGAGGTCGCCTCCTGCCCGGCCCGGACGTTTGTAGCGGAAAATATCGCGGTCGACATCGCCAGCAGAATTATCAGCCCCGCGAGTCGGTGAATACTGCAATGTGCTTTCAGACATCGAGCGAAAAGTCCCGGCGTCTGTGAATCCCTTTCCATTTTTCCTCCTGGGTTTAAATTAGAATGGATTATCTCGACATGATCGCCTGCGTGTATACAGGCCTTCTCCGATGTGATACAGATGCGGAATAAATTGTGTTTGTGAAACATTCTGTCTCTT
>JAJYGB010000013.1 GCA_021785235.1 Bacteroidota bacterium | reverse complement strand
CTCCCTTCCCGTCGACACCATGGCACGGAGCGCAGTCCATCTTGAATAGCTTCTCGCCCTGGGCGAGCTGCGCTTTCGTGGGTGTCAAAAGGTTAGATATGCTGATCTTCTGGGGCGCGGCTTGCACCGGAGGAGCTTCCTTGATCGGCGCATTATAGATTGAGTCTATCTGAATATCCGGAGGGATGGAATTCCGGTTGACCATATTTTCCCTGTGGACGTACAACATACCGAGCGCGATGAGTACGGCCATGAAGTAAACGTAAAACAATGGGGACAGCCAGACATTCCTGACGAAGAGAGATTTCTTTCCCTGGTTCGGATTCTGATTTTGGTTTTCCATACTCATCTTGTTTATTTCTCCAACCTCTGTGCTCTATGCTCAATGCTACTTATAGATGGAAATCGAGTCCGCGCTGCAGCTTCGGATCGCCGACCGGGACCATGTTATTCCCCTTCGCCTTGTAAGCGAAGACCGTCAATATCATGCCGATTGAGAGAAGCAGGAACGCTACCTCACTCAGGCCGAACACTGCGTGTGCGGGGTTATAAACCGGCATGACCATCCAATAAATATCGAGCGCGTGGGCGGCGAGAAGCCAAATCGAGACGAACACCAGGCGCTTAGGGTCCATCTTGGCAGGCTTGGTGATCAGCATGAAGAACGGGATCAGGAACTCGACCAGCGCCAGGACTACCGAAACGACCGCCCAACTCCCGTGCATCCTCGGTATGTAATAGAGAGTTTCCTCTCTGAGGTTGCTATACCACTGAAGGACAAACTGGCTGAACCCGATGTACGCCCAGAAGACGATGAAAGCGAAGAGGAACGCGCCGAGATTATAATAATGGTCGGGCGTCAGCTTCACTGGAAAACGGTCCTTCTCGTTCAGCAGTACTATGACCAGAGTACCGAATGCCATAGAGGATAGGACGGCGCCCGAGAATACATACACGCCGAATATCGTTGAGAACCAGCTCGGAGTAAGGCTCATGAGCCAGTCGATTGAAAAAATCGTGAGCGTGATCGCGAAGACAGGCATGAATCCGGCGGACAACTTTACGTTCTTTGTGGTAAGGTTTTGATCCTTCGTTGTATCCTGCGTCCTTGAGTTCTTTATGATGAGATAGTAAAACAACCACCATATCGCAAACACGAATATAGTCCGGACCACGAAGAATGGCACATTTAGGTAGGGAGCCTTCACCAGCATGGAGGGATCGTCCTTGAAGTAGCTCAGATGTGTCCACTCAAACACGGTTTTCATCCTGAAAAGGAGCGGCAGCGCCAGGACTACCAGGAACGGAATTACGCCCGCAATGAACTCAAACGGCCGCCTGAGAGCCGTGCTCCATACCGCGGAGCTTACGTATTCCACTCCGACCCAGAAGAGTCCGCCTATCCCGACACTTGTAACAAATGTCAGTGTCATTATCAATCCGAATGACGCGTGCTTCGCGTTGATTGCGAATGAAAGAACAGTCAGAACAATTCCCGCGATCAGGAGACTCCAGCCGACTCTGGAATATGACCCGGGAAGGTTTCGCAATTTCTGTGTGTCGATCGATTGTGTCGTAGTCATTTTACGTCTGCTACCTCCGGGTGTTGAGCTCTCTGAAGCGCGCGGATGTACCAGACGATCGCCCAGCGTTCGTCACGCGGGATCTGGCGCGCGTAGGAAGGCATTACCCCCTGGAATCCATTGGTTATAACTTCATAGTATAGTCCGTCAGGCGCGGTCACGAGGGAATCTATGTGAAGGCTCGGCGGAACCGGGAACTGTCCCTGCAGCCTGCTGTCTCCCTCAGCAAAGTAGCCGTGACAAGGGCTGCAGTATATATTAAAATCTCTCTGGCCGACCAGCATCACGCGTTTAGTTGGTAGTATCGGATTCTTCATGTACTTCTCCGCCCCTGGAATGTCGCTTGCGTAGCGGTATGGCATTTGACCGCGCGCGACCGTCCCCTTCACGGGCGGCCTCATCGCGAACCCGTCGGGATAGAATTGGCTCTTGGTTTCGGGCAGGACCTTCGCCTGTTCGTTCAGGGAACTCCAGGGCCGCATCAGAAGCATTTTATTGAATCCGAAATACGTCGCGCCCGAGACCGCGACCGCGACAACAACGATCGCGCCTATGAACTTCGGATCGAGAACCGTTTCCTTCAGGGTAAGCTCCCTGTTCTCATAGTAAATCAGCTCAACCGTCTCCGCCCCCAGCTTCTCGAGAAGGGACTTTGTCTGTCGTTCGTCGAACTTCGCGTCCTTCGCCTCTATGGCGAGTCCGAATTTATCGTCGGAGACTTTCTTCATGAACTCGGTATCGTGGAGCGGATGACTGTTTCGCGGAAGTCCAAGCCAAACGACCAACAGTGCGGTCACGGTTGAAACGGCGCCGAACAACACCGTCATCTCAAAGGTCAGCGGCACATAAGAGGGCCATGAAAACAGCGGCTTCCCACCGATGAAGAGAGGATAATCGATGGAATTGGTCCACCAGGTGAAGAGAACCAGCAATGTCCCGCCGGTCAATCCGACGATAAGCGTGACGACGCCGATCATGCTGCGCTTAAGTTTCATTGCGGTGTCCAGCCCGTGTATCGGATAAGGGCTGTACGCGTCGTAATCCTTGTAACCCTCCTTCACCACAGTCTCGGCGGCATGGACAAGCTTTTCAGGCCTGTCGAAAATTGCAGTTAATCCGTAAAGAAGCTTCCCGCCGGAGGGGGTCTTTTCTAGTTTACTCATGTTCTGCACCAAGATGATGTGAGGGATGCGCACCCCCGGTTACTCCTTTGATCTCCGACATTGAGATTACCGGCAGCGTACGCGCGAACAGCAGGACGAGGGTGAAGAATAGTCCAAAACTCCCGATTAGGATTCCAAAATCAGTAAGTGTCGGAACGTAGATATGCCATGAAGACGGCAGAAAGTCTCTGTATAGTGAAGTTACGATGATGATGTACCTCTCAAGCCACATCCCGACGTTTATCAATAGCGAAATCACGAAGAGGACTCCGATATTGCGCCTGATTTTCCTGAACCACAACAGCTGTGGTATGAACACATTGCAGCTGACCATTACCCAGAATCCGAACGCGTAGTGTCCCGTAGCGCGCATCAGTACCAGGAACCAGTCCACCGGGTCGCCGCTGTACCATGCAATGAACGGCTCCAGCACATAAGCGTAGGCCACCATCATGCTCACGACCAGTGTGACCTTCGCCATTTTGTCGAGATGGTCCGCGGTGATAATGTATTCGAGGTTGAAAACTTTTCTTACGATTATAAGCGCCGTCATAACCATTCCAAAACCCGAGAATATCGCTCCGGCAACGAAATACGGCGGGAAGATCGTGGTGTGCCAACCAGGGAGAATCGATACGGCAAAATCGAAGCTGACGATGCTGTGAACCGAGAGTACGAGAGGCGTCGCGAGGCCGGCAAGTATGACGTACACTTTTTCGTAGTGCTGCCAGTGCTTGTTCGAAAACCTCCACCCCATGCTGAGTACGGAGTAAATCATCTTCTTGAACTTGTTGGTCGTCCGGTCACGCATCGTCGCGAGGTCAGGGATAAGTCCGATGTACCAGAACATCAGGGAAACCGTGAAGTATGTCGAGACCGCGAACACATCCCAGATGAGCGGCGAGTTCCAATTAATCCAGACACCGTGCTGTGTGGGGAGCGGGAAAACGAATGCAGCGTACCATGGCCTTCCGAGGTGTATAAGCGGGAACAGGCCGGCGCACATGACCGCGAATATCGTCATCGCCTCGGCAAACCTCGCAATGCCCGTTCTCCACCTCTGCCTGAAGAGGAATAAAACCGCGGAGATAAGTGTCCCGGCGTGACCGATACCTATCCAGAAGACAAAGTTGGTTATGTCGAACGCCCAGCCGACCGGAATGTTGTTGCCCCACATTCCTATGCCATAATAGAAGGTATATCCGAGAGCGACAGCGCCTATCAGGAGCATCGTGAGGGTAACGCTCAGGGCCATGAAGTACTTCCTTGAAGGGAATTTCTCCATCGGCTTAGCGATCGATTCGTCGATCTTAGACAGTGTCGGGTTCCCTTCCACCAGTGGCGGCGCCTTCGTATAGTCGATTACTTCTCCGGAC
>JAJYGB010000034.1 GCA_021785235.1 Bacteroidota bacterium | reverse complement strand
CGACGGTCATCAATGCGACTTTAGCAAGCGAGCCGAAACCGACAATCAGAAGAATGCCCTGAAGGAAGGCGACGTAAATCACGGCTCGCAATCCGCCCGGGATACAAAGCACCGCAATGATTACTCCAGCCACGATGATGCTGAGCTTTGGGCCAAGACCCAAAATGGCGTTCAAGACGGCGCCCCCTCCCATAATCTGAACAGTAAGCCAGCCGAGCTGTGAGAGAAAAAGACTTATGTTTGAAAATTCGACCACCGCCCGATTTTTCCCGTAGTAGCATGCGATTTCCTCGCCGAGTGTCATGAAGTTGTAGCGACGCATGGAAGCGAAGAGAAGCCCCGTCACAAGAACCCCTAGTCCAAGCGACATCGGATAAGCGCTCCCAGCCCACCCGTGCTGAAACGCCAGCCCGGATGCCCCGATCGTGGCTCCCGTCCCGACACAGGTTCCCACAATGCTACCGGTCAGTATCCAAAACGGGATCCGGCGCCCGGCAATAAGATAGTCGTCAGCCTCCCTAACGCGAGACGCAATGAAAACCGATAGGAACGATATCAGGGATGCATAGATAGCCAGTCCGACAATTATCGCGGTCCTCGTTGTCAATTGCGCTTAACCATTTACTTGATCGTATCTAATTGATTCCTGTAAGTGTCTTCTGAGTCGCCGCCAGTTCGGCCGGAAACCACTCTGCTTATCGTCGCGCGGTTACTGACGAAGCTCATACAGTCTAGCGACAGCGAATAGATTATTCAAATGAGGAAATGACTTTACATACTGACATGGGCGAGTGGCCTTAATCCTTCCGTCAGTGGAAATCCAGCCCAACGACAGTTCGGCTGTCGGCTAGACATTTTTGAAATTGAATTCGAGTAGCGGCGCACGCAATAAAAAAAACCCACCAAACGGATTTGCCTGGTGGGATTTCATTTCCCGAACATTCCCGCTTTGATTATGCGGGACCACGATCACTCCTGAGAAACTGAGTGTCGAAAGCTGCCGATTCACATCGGCGAGTTCGAGATCAGGTCTTACTTCTTTCCTAACACTGCGTCTTTACAGGCTTTTGCAACCCGGAATTTGACGACCTTCTTTGCGGGAATCTGGATTTGCTCTCCTGTGGCAGGATTTCTTCCTATCCGGGCCTTTCTATTTACGAGCACAAGCTTTCCAAGTCCTGGAATCGTAAACGAGTTCTTAGCCTCGCGATATGCCAAGCCCGCGAGCTCATCCAGAAATCCGGCGGCGACCTTCTTCTTCAGATCCATTTTCTTTGCCATGTAATCCGCCACTTGGGATTTTGTCAGTGCTTTTCCCATACTTACTCCTTTTAGTTTGTGAGTTTTAGACACAATATTGGGCAAATAAAGCGAAGATGCAATCGCTGCCGGCCAATTTCTCGCATTCCGCAAATCGCGCCATTCAGGCCCGCCGGCTTACATCCATGGACCTTGCGCCACTGCAAGAAATTGAAATATCTGGAAGTATCACTTCAAGTCCCGCAATATTAGCGAGCGTACCACCATGTGAGCACTTCTGTGATCGCCGCTCGCGGGAGAATCACAGAGTCGCTTACTTAGCCGGTTGTTCGTGTGTCAAACAGTGAAGCGTACCGAGTCCCCAGACTAGATCGAGCGCGTGAATGCCGATGATAGGGCGGTCGGTAATAAGCTCTCCTATGATACCGAGCGCGTGCATGTCGTTAGGATCATCGAACGTCGGGACGAGGACCGCGGCGTTTGAAACATAGAAGTTGGCGTAACTTGCCGGAAGCCTTTGCCCCTTGAAGATTACCGGCTGCGGCATCGGTAGATACTGGATATCCGGCATCGAGCCATCCTCAAGTCTGAAATCTTGCGCGCGCTCCCTGTTCTCCTGAAGAGACCGGTAGTTGTCGTCCATCGAATTCTCCTCCTGGACGAGGAGGATCGTCTTCGCGTTTACGAACCGGCACAAGTCATCGACATGCCCGTGAGTATCGTCGCCAGCTATGCCCTTGCCCAGCCAGAGAACATTACCGACACCGAGGTAATCATGGAACACCTTCGCGTAGCCATCCTTCGTGAAACCGGGATTTCGTGACTGGACTTTCTCGTCGAGCAGACATTCTTCTGTTGTAAGAATCGAGCCATTTCCATTGTAATCTATCGAACCGCCTTCAAGGACGACATGGCGATCCGCAACTTCAGGAAGGAAAGCATGCAGGCCGAGCTTCTTCGAAATGAAGGCAGGGAGATGGCGATCTTTCTCGTGGTTAGGGTATTTCGCCCAGCCGGTGAACCTAAAATCTACCTGCGCGACTCCATCGGAATTCTTCACGAACTGCGGACCTGAGTCGCGAGTCCATCCTCTGTCCGTCTTAAGCACGAAAAATTCGACATTGGACAAATCGACATTTGCAGATTTTAAAACCGTCCGCGCCCGCAACTCATGCTCTTTCGACTCGACGATTATTCTAGCCTTTTCTCCGGCAGAGATCCTTCGCACGATCTCCGCGTACACCCACGGTATCGGAGCGAATTTACCGGGCCAATCGCTCTTGTTGTGCGGCCACCCAAGCCATGTCGCATCATGCTTCTCCCACTCGGCGGGAAGCCGGTAGCCGAGCTCTGCGGGAAGGACATTCTGTTTTGTCTTGCTGATCTTGTCTGTCAAATTCTAAGTCCTAAATTCTAAATTCCAAACAAATCAAAACTCTGAAATTCACGAAGTATAATTCGCGGAGGATTTCATTTGTTTTGGACTTTAGAATTCGTTTGGAGTCTAGTGCTTAGGTCGTGGAGTGTTGTTCGCGATTAAGACGGTCATAGTCTTATCTGTCAATGAATCTCTCTTTGATACCGTCATACGCGTCAATCCTCCTGTCGCGAAGGAATGGCCAGTTCTGCCGGATATACTCAATACGATCTAGATCGACTTCGGCCACGATTATCTCTTCTTTGTCCGCGGAAGCCTGCGCGATGATCTGTCCCTGCGGGTCCGAGATGAAAGAATGTCCCCAGAATTCTATGCCCGGGCTTTCGGGACTCAATTTCTCCAGCCCGATGCGGTTTACAGCCGCGACGTAGACTCCGTTCGCTACGGCGTGTCCGCGCTGAATGGTCTGCCACGAATCTAACTGGGCCTTGCCGTGCTCGGCCTTCTCGTGCGGATGCCAGCCGATCGCCGTAGGGTAGAAGAGTATCGCCGCGCCTTTCAATGCCGTGATCCTCGCCGCTTCCGGATACCACTGGTCCCAGCAGATAAGGGTTCCAATATCGCCGTAGGCAGTCCTGAAAGTCTTGAAGCCGAGATCGCCGGGCGTGAAATAATACTTCTCGTAGAAGGCGGGATCATCCGGGATGTGCATCTTCCTGTAAACGCCCGCTATCTCTCCATCGGAATCAACAACAGCCAAAGAATTATGGTACACTCCCATCGCGCGTTTCTCAAAGAGTGGTACTACAACAGCAATCTTACGCTTCTTTGCAACGTTTGAAATAGCGGCAGTGGAGGGACCAGGAATCGTCTCGGCAAGGTCAAAATTTCTGATGTCCTCTGTCTGACAAAAATACTGCGACCTGAAAAGCTCTGGGAGACAAACGACCTCGGCCCCATCTTTAGCGGCCTTTTCGACAAGCGATACAGCCTTCTTCAAATTTGAGTTCACATCTCTACCGAGCGACATCTGGATAAGGCCGACCGTGAATTTGCCGGTTGTTCCTGCGCCGACTTGTCGTTTCATTTCGTCTTGTTGCTCCGTTTGTTTGAACGCCGAGACTAAGATACAAAAAGTGGAGGAAAAATCTTGGAGTAGAAAGGCTCACGGAGGTTCTCATTCAGGGCCGGCGTCGCCAAGTCGTTGGTTGCCTATCGGAGGTTCGTCGCGCTGGCAATGACAGTTTGCCGCGTTTCACGGGGGAAAGTGGAGCGGTGCGCGGAGCAAATGATAGATTCTAAGACTTCGCGTTTCTCGATGGAATATTCATGTATGGCAAACACCAAAGCGTCGGCAAGGCTCTAGCGAGTCACCGCGGGTAGATCCCTAATACAATCTATCCGCGTTGAACGATTGCATTTTTAGAAAAATCGCCTGCTCCCGGAAGGAAGGTCATGCAACGGACTTGCCCTACTGACGCTAGACCTTCCTTC
>JAJYGB010000215.1 GCA_021785235.1 Bacteroidota bacterium | reverse complement strand
ACTGCAGTGGCCATTGCAGCGGCGCTGAAGCCGCACGCGAAAAACGGCCTCGTCTGCGAGATATACACCGATGTCGACGGTGTCTACACCGCCGATCCCAACATCGTCCCGGAAGCGAGACAAATCAAGCAGATAAGCTTCGAAGAGATGTTCGAGCTCGCAAGTTCCGGCGCCAAGGTGCTCCAGACAAGATCCGTACTCTTCGGAATGAAGTTCGATATTCCGATACATGTAAGAAGCAGTTTTAACGATAGCGAGGGAACAATGGTAGTCAATGAAACGACGGACATGGAAAGCGTCGTAGTGACGGGAATTTCATACGACAAGAACGAGGCGAAGATAACCGTGCTCCACGTCTCGGACAAACCCGGCATAGCACACAGCATATTTGCCCCGTTGGCGGACGCTGAAATCGTCGTCGATATGATAATACAAAGCGCAAGCAGCGACGGCTACACAGACATGAGTTTTACCGTGCCCCGCAACGATTACGAGAAGGCGATGGGTATTCTCCAGGAGCTCGTCAAGCAGAAGAAGGCCACCTACGTAGTAGGCGACGACAGAGTCTCGAAGGTTTCCGTGGTCGGCGTCGGCATGCGCACTCATTCCGGAGTTGCCGCAAAAATGTTCAAGTATCTTTCGGACGCCGGGATAAACATACAGATGATCTCGACGAGCGAAATAAAAATCTCGGTGGTATTGAACGAGAGCGATATGAAGAGGGCGGTCGCCGTCCTCCATAAGGAATTCGGCCTTGAAAAAGAATGACAAAATCCGCGTAGCGATTTACGGTGCTTCCGGATATGCCGGTTACGAACTCTACAGGATCCTGAAACACCACCCGGGCGCCGAAATAAAATATCTGACCGCAGAATCGTCAGCGGGGAAAAAGTTAAGCGACATCTTCCCAACTGCCGACGGCCTGCCGATAATAAGGAATGAAGAGGTGAAACTGGGCGACGTCGACGCGGCCTTCCTCTCACTTCCCCACGGCGCTGCGAAGGGCGTGGTCGAAGAAATCACCCGGAGTTCCAGGAAAATTAGAATAATAGACCTCAGCGCCGATTACCGCTTCGACGACGCTGCGGAATACGAGAAATGGTACGGCAGGAAACACACCAGCCCAGACTTCCTCGACGAGTTCGTATACGGGTTGACGGAAATCAATCGCAGTGCGATCCGCAAGGCCCGGTTCGTCGCAAACCCCGGCTGCTATCCGACCGCCACAATTCTGGGAGTGTACCCGCTACTCAAGTCCAGGCTCATCGATCTCTCAGAACCCATAATCATAGATGCAAAGTCCGGCGTCACCGGCGCAGGGCGAAAACCCGAAGTGCGCCTCCTCTTTGCCGAGGTCAATGAGAACGTTTCTCCATACAACATCGGCTATGTGCACAGACACACCGGAGAAATCGAACAGGAATTGAACAAAGTCGCCGGATCGAAACTGAAGATCATTTTTTCCCCTCACCTTGTCCCGATCACGAGAGGAATGCTGAATACCATCTATGTCAAATTGAACCGTGACAAATCGACGGAAGAACTGACGGAAATTTTCTCCCGAACATACAAGGAAGAATTGTTCGTTAAAACGCTGACCGACGACGCGATCGCGACGTTCCAGCATACCATGAATACAAACCTCTCCGTGATCTCGGTAAAGAAGGTTGAGAATTCGCCGTACGCGATAGTGGTCTCCTCCATCGACAACCTCGGCAAGGGAGCTGCCGGTCAGGCGGTTCAGAATTTCAATGTCATGTTCGGTATCGATGAGACTGCGGGATTGCTTTGAGAATCGTGCTTAAAATCGGCGGAAACGAGATCGACGACGGCGATTTCCTCTCAAGAGTCGCAGCTCTCGTCGGCAAACTCCAGAAGGCAAATCACCATGTTGTCCTCGTACACGGCGGTGGGAAGGAAATAACCGGCCTCCTTGACAAACTCGGGATAGAGACAAGGTTTGTGAACGGATTGAGGTACACCGACGCAAGGAGCCTCGATGCCGTGGAGATGATGCTCTCCGGCTCGATAAATAAGCGCCTTGTCAGGACGCTCCAGCAGAGCGGCGTCAGCGCACTTGGGATGAGTGGTATCGACGGCAAACTTCTTACCGCGGAGAAGATCACACGCGACGGCGAAGACATCGGACTTGTCGGCGAAGTCTCAGCCGTCAATGTGCAGCTCCTCGAATCGTTGCTCAGCAGCCATGTCGTGGTGTTGTCCCCGATCAGCGCGGACAAAACCTCGGGAGGACCCTTGAACGTGAACGCGGACTACGCGGCAGCCGCCGTCGCCTCCTTCCTCGCGTCGGAATTGATTATATTTCTGTCGAACGTACCGGGTGTCATCAACGAGGGAAACGTGTTGCAGAAGATTGACGAGAAAGAGTTTGACGCGCTGAAAGAGAACGGTGTGATAAGCGGGGGAATGGTCCCCAAAATTGAGGCCGCTCTGCGCGCGGTGAAGGACGGTGCAAAGATCGCATTCATTACCGACGCCTCAGGGACCGAACAAATCATCTCCGGGCGGAACGCCGGTACACAGGTGGCGGCTTGAAGGACGAAAGAAAGAGTTACTTTATCCTGCTCGGACTTGCCATCGTTTACGACATGCTTTTTACCTTTCCGCCGATCCTGCTTCATTTCGGGATTAATGCCGACCTTCTCTACCGGTTCTTTCGGCCGGTCTGCGACCAGCTGGACGCAAGAAGTTTTCACATATTCGGTTACAAGCTCGCGGTTTGTTCGAGATGCGCCTCGATTTATTACGGGGCAACGCTCGGTATTATCATCTATCCGTTTTTCCGCTCATTGAAAAATGCCCTGATTCCCCGGTTGATCTTCCTTATTATTCCCCTTGCAGCCCTGACGGCTGATTTCAGTGTCAATTACTTCGGCGTAGGACACAACACGTTCGTGTCGCGGTCAATAACCGGAAGTATCTTCGGAGTTTCACTCGCATTCTTTCTCGTTCCTGTCTGGATATCGCTTCTGAGAGAATTAAAAACGAAAAGGCTTCTGCAGCATGAAGAATAATTCGCTTTATTTCAGGCCCGCACTGTTTGCCGGGCTCATTATGGCAATAATAAATTTTGCTCCGGGCCTAGACCTCGTAAACTGCTTCTGCTGTGCGGGGCTTTTCATAGGAGGTGTACTGGCGGTTCTTTTCTTCCGGCTCGACGTGCCGCAGGACTACACCATCATGAACATCGACGGGTTTTATCTCGGGCTCTGGACAGGAATTTTCGCGGCGGGATTTGAAACGGTCCTCAACATTACCATCGGGCCCTTCATTGCTGACATCAAATTTCAGATGCTGAAGAACATTATAAACAGGTTGCTCAACGGGATGCAGATGCCTTCAGGGCTGATGGATCAACTGAGTCAGGCAATCGCCGCGGCGAAACGGCCCGGTCTCTTCGATACGCTCGTCAGCTTCTTCCTGGTCGTCGTGGTTTATTCGATCTTCACAATTTTCGGCGCGCTCCTTACGACCGCGTTCATTCAGAAGCGGAAGACGTCGCAGAACTAAGCGGGGCGCCCGCGCACAGTCCGGTGAAGCAGACACAAGCGCTGTCGGTTCCCCAACGGGTCTTTTTCTTAGTCGCCTATCTTAAAATCGTCCGGGACTTCAATTTCCATTCTTAGCAGAGCGGTGCTCATTGTTTTTCCCTGGGCGTCATTCCGGAGCGAGACCGTTCCCCCACCGCCGAGGGCTTCGTGAAGCAAAAAGTTGAGCGCAAAAAGGTTCGGGAGTTCATAACGCTCGACCTTACCGCGGCATATCCCGGTGAAATGCCTCTTCACGGCCTCGGGCGTGACTTTCTCTTTCAGGATCGGGAAGTACTCAGCGCGGCGCGCGATGAGTCCCACGTTTGACGCGTCTCCCTTGTCGCCGCTCCTGGCATGGGCGAGCTTTATCAACTGGATCCTTTTCATTTGACCCCACCTTCTGCTGGAATGTTGAGTTTTAGATTTTCAATTCTCATTTGAGAATTTAGAATTGAGAATTCGGAATTCATTTTAGGCCAGCCAATTCCACGACAGGTTTCACAAGCTTCTTTGGAATCAGCGACGGCCAATACGCCACGACCTCCTGCGGCTTGGGACGCCCGCCGCCAAAGCCGGTCACCGTCGGAGGACCGGTGA
>JAJYGB010000594.1 GCA_021785235.1 Bacteroidota bacterium | reverse complement strand
CTCTACCTTCCCCTTCGTGACATCCACAACCGTCGACGGGATCTGAGAGGTGAGCCGCCCTGCGTCCACCACCAGGTCGACCGAATCAAGCAATTGCCTGCTGATTATTTCAATTGAATCCGGATTAGGCTCGCCCGAAAGATTTGCGCTTGTAGAGGTGATCGGGATCCTGCATATCCCCAGCAATTCGCGGCAGAATTTATCGCTGGACAGCCTGATGCCGATTTTGCCCGAACCCGCCGTCAGGATCGGCGAAACGACCGGCGATGCTTTAAACACTATTGTCAGCGGCCCGGGCCAGAACTTGTCCATCAGTTTCTCGGCCACTTCAGGAATTCCCGTAACCAGTTCATCGAGACTGCCGCGCTCTGGAATGAGAACGAGTATCGGATTGGATTTCTTTCGCTCTTTTATCGTGTAGACTCTCTCGACTATTTTCGGCTCGAGTGCGTTCGCGCCGAGTCCGTATATCGTTTCAGTCGGATATACAATCACCCCGCCGTCAAGGATGGTCTGGGCAGCGAGTGTGACACTGCGCGAGTTTTTTACGCCGACGACCTTAGCCATCACCGCGCTCCAGCAGCTTAAGGCTTTCCGAAACGATCCGCTCAGGGGAAATATTTCTCATACACTCGAATGTACCTATCGGACAGCGATTTCCGCCGTGAATCGAGCACGGCCTGCAACCCAGAGTTTCCGTCTCGACGACCTTCGAGCTCCTATGGTACGGAAAGAATCCGAAGTCTTTAACAGTCGGGCCGAAAATGGCCACCGTCGGGACATTGAACGCCGAGGCCACGTGGATTGGCGCAGAGTCGTTGGCGACAAGCAGCGAAGCGCGCCTTATGATCTCGGCAGAAGACATGAACGAGAATTCTCCGATTGCAGACACGACTTTATCTCCGAGGCTCCCGAAACTCTCAGCCAGTCCGGCATCTTTCTTCCCGCCGATGAGTATGACCCTGGAAAATCTTTCGAGGAGGCCCCGGACAACCTGCAGCATCATCTCGATGGGATATTGTTTCGTATTCCACACCGTGCCGGGTGCCACGACCGCGTAAGGCCGCTCGACGCCTTTTTCGGAAAGAAACCGTGTCGCCTCGTCCCTGTTCTCATCGCCCGGGAAAAGCTTCGGTGCTTCCCGCCGCGGCTCGATATTAACCGGCTCGAGAAGCGAAAGGTTGCGCTCGACTTCGTGCACTCCAAACTTCCATGGCACCAGATGTGTGAAGCCTCTTTTCCACGCCGACCTGTCAAAGCCGACCCTTAGCCTCGCGCCCGTTCCGCTTGCGAGGAGTGCACTTCTCATGGACCTGTGGGGACAGAAGACATAATCATAGATTCTCTTCTTTAACCCGGCCCGCAAATCGAGAAAGGCAGACACTGAGCTGTGCCTGCCGTGCTTATCGTAGACGATGACCTGTGATATATCCGGGTGCGACTTCAGAATTTCGGTCGTCTCCGGAATCGCGAGGAAATCCAGCTGCAAATCGGCGATCGAACTCTTTAGCACCTGCACAAGAGGCAGTGTGAGTATCACGTCGCCGAGAAAAGCGGTCTGGATCACGAGAGCCCGCGTCACTTGCGATCCGCCTCCATGGCCTTCTGAAATTCCGGAGTATGCTTGAACCTCTTGTGAAACCAGAGCCAGTCGGCGGGATACCTGCGTATGAAATCCTCGAGAAGAGCCACGTGCCGCTGCGTAAGCTCTTTTACGTTTTCCTCGGAATCGTCCTTCAAGTCTGTAAAATCAATTCTTCTGAGATCGACTTCATATGTGCCGTCCTTCCTCCTCACGAGAAAGCCGGCAAGCATGTCCGCTCGCGTTCTCAGCGCGAAGGAGGCCGGTCCCTGGAAGGTCGGGACTTCGATTCCGAAGAACTTTGCCGGCGCGCTTTCCTTCGCCGCGCTTTGATCGGCAAGAAGCGCGACAATCCCGTTGGACTTCAGCTGCGTCAAAGCTGCACGGATCGAATTAGACATCGGTACTGTCGAATTGCCGAGATGGGACCGGTATCTGTTGGCAAGAGTGTCGACAGCTTTATTGTGAAAAGGATGTACCACTATCTGGATCTTGCCCGGAAAAGCGGCACCGATTGCAAGCGCGATAAGCTCCCAATTGGAGAAGTGACCGCTCATCATGACAAGGCCGTTGCCCTTACGAAAACCCGATTCCATGAGTGCGCGCGACCCCGGTGAGAAATCGACGAGGTTTCTAAGGTTATCCGCCGTTAATTTCGGAAAGTATAGAAACTCGAAAAGTACGGTGGCAATATTCACGTATGCTCCTTCGAGTATGTTCTCCAGTTCGCCGCTATGTTTTTCCGGAAAGCAGAGCCTCAGGTTGGTCAGAGCGACCAGCCTGCGAATCCTGACATGCCTGTAGGCAAATCGTCCCACCCATGCCGCCATCTTCTGAACTCTCCGCACCGAAAAACGGCGGAGAAATGCTCCCGCCAGTTTCAGCAGACTTGATTGCAGATGATCGGACAAGCTCAAGAGAAATTCTCCATTGTTTATACGGGACAGGGGCCCTTTAATAGTTCCGGGGCGTCATGTAATTATTATACGACTACTTTTCTATAAAACCGAAACATTTATACTCGGATAGAAATTGTCAGCGCGATGATGGAAGATACTTCCGGCAAAGGACGGGAAAATTCGCACAACGGAATCCAAGCTTCAAATCCCCTTTTCCCGCCTCTTACAAATAGTTCGGCAGCGACAGCACAACATGAATACCGGAGAATATGCAGGAATCGTCAAGCTCTATCCCCGCTTATGATTTTGAGTCCGAACTAAATTCTTGATTGAAGCCCGGTATTTTGAAGTCGGAACTTGATTAAGATTGCGGCTTCGAGGAAATACTTAGTGCTGATGAGATCAGTCCGACGACAATTGTCGTCAAAGATCCTATCATCGTGTACCAAGTCCAGGCGATCGGCGTGAAGAAGAACACGTAGACGAGCACGGCCAGGCCGGCGGTAAATCCTATGATGGCATCGGTTTGCCGTGGTTTCTTAAACAGCACTCCAAGCAGAAACGTCCCGAGGAGGCCGCCGTACGTCACCGATGCTATGGATAGCGCAATTTCAATTACCGATTCCGTGGAATGTATGAATATAAATGCCGTTGCCACCAGTATGACAGTCCAGATCACGCTGAACAACTTCGACAACTTGAGGTCTTTTTCTTCCGAGGTGTTTCTGCCGAAATAAGGCTTATAAAGATCGACGAGCGTCGAGGAAGCGAGCGAGCTTATCGACCCGCTAAGCGAACCCATCGCGCTCGCGAGAAGTCCGGCAACGATGATGCCGCTGACACCGCTCGGGAGCTGATCGATTATGAACTTGGGGAAAATCTGGTCACCATCCTTGAACGGAAAAGCATGATAGAATGCAAAGAGGGCGACACCTATAAGGAGGAAGAAAAGAAACTGAATGGCGACGAAGAAACCGCTTGCGATGACCGCTTTCTGACTGTTTTTCAGCGAGTTCGTGGCCAGAAGCCGCTGCACGATAAGCTGGTCGGTCCCGTGTGAAGCCATTGAAAGAAAGGCGCCGCCGAGTACGCTCGCGACGAAGGTGTATTTCAGGGTGAAGAAATTGGCAAGTCCCCCGCTGAATCCGAAATGGATGAACTGAAACTTCGAATGCGCCGCCGCCGCGGCTACGACGGAGCCCCATCCGTTCGGAAGATGGGACAACATTATATAAAGCGCGATAGCCGCCCCGCCGATATAGACAAACATCTGGACGACGTCGGTCCAGATCACCGCCCTGATGCCGCCGGTATAAGTGTAGATAAACGTGAACACGGTTATGATAATTATGGCGACCGCGTAGACGAACGTGATGGAATGTCCGGTGAAAATCCGGTAGCCGTTGAAGATGATCGCAATCGGGATCGCCGTGGTGAAGAGCCTGACCCCCGTCGCGAGTGTCCTCGTCACGAGAAACACAATCGAAGCATAATTCCTGGTCTTGTCCCCGAAACGGGTCTTAAGAAGTTCATAGGCCGTGACCAGCTCGCCGTTGTAATAAGACGGCAGGAAAAGGAACGCTATCGCAATCCGCCCCACGATGTAGCCGATTGCGATCTGAAGAAAATTAAGGTTGGTCAGATATGCCAGCCCCGGGATGGAAATGAAGGTTATCG
>JAJYGB010000012.1 GCA_021785235.1 Bacteroidota bacterium | reverse complement strand
GCGAGACTTAAATGGGAAATTCTCCTCCGGCAATTCCTCATAGAAGGAAATCGCTCATGATGGGAGTTGCTGCTATCTCACACTGCCAAACGAAGTCTGAAAACATCCTAACGAGGGGAACATGAGATTGATTATCGAGCCCACCTATGAATTGGTGTCGAAGTGGGCTGCCAACTATGTCGCTAAGTCTATATTGAATTTCAATCCGTCGCCAGATCGATTCTTCGTACTCGGGTTACCGACCGGCTCGTCGCCAGTGGGAATGTACAAGGAACTTGTCGATCTCAACAAGCGAGGTGCGATCTCGTTCAAGTACGTTAAAACATTCAACATGGATGAGTATGTAGGATTGCCTGAAGATCACCCGGAGAGTTACCACTCGTTTATGTACCGCCACTTCTTCAATCATATCGACATAGACAGAAACAATATCAATATACTCGATGGAAACGCTCCAGATCTGCATTTGGAGTGCGACCGGTACGAGGAGAAGATTAAAGAGGCGGGGGGGATAAACCTTTTCGTGGCGGGAATAGGTCCTGACGGCCATATAGCCTTCAATGAGCCGGGCTCTTCACTCGGTTCGAAAACAAGAGTTAAGACGCTCACAACCGACACAATTATAGCAAACTCGAGGTTTTTCGAGAACGACGTCAACAAGGTTCCGAAGACCGCCCTGACTGTCGGAGTGAAGACCGTGTTCGACGCGGAGGAAGTGATAGTTATTGTCAGCGGGCATTCGAAGGCGCTGGCCCTTGCAAAGTGTGTCGAGGAAGGTGTCAATCACATCTGGACATTGAGCGTTCTTCAGCTTCATCCGAAGGGCCTCATCGTCTGTGACGACGCGTCGACGGTGGAGTTAAAGGTCGGGACCGTCAACTATTTCAAGGACATAGAATCGAGACATCTCGACCCCGCGTCATTATTTCAAGCCTGACGTATTCTTGCGGGAGTACGTACAGTCCAAGCCCGTCGAGATGCTCTATCCAGTTGAGAGAATAGGCGTGGCGCGACTATTGAAAGAGACGTTCGATAGTATCGGGGTGTGATCAACTGAAGTGAAGTGCGCCCAGTTGGACTCGAACCAACAACCTACGGCTTAGAAGGCCGTTGCTCTATCCAATTGAGCTATGGGCGCGTTGGAGTACTAAGATAAACAAAAAGAGACTCAAAAGAAAAGGATTCTGCGGGATTCTGCGCCTCTCCTGCCGTGCTGAGCTATATTCTTATTCTGACACACCGCGATATCCGGCACCGACTTTTTACCTTTAACTTTTCACTTCAGATTGATATATTTTTGCACAAAAATGCAGAAATACCACCGAACACGAAAACGCACCTCTCAATCACTCCTCAAACAAAGCTATCCCAGTCTGAGCGAGCCATTCAGAGAAAAACTTACCAACGGCGTTACCGTTATTGGCGAAAGCATTCCCTCCGTGGAGAGCATAGCCGTCGGCGTTTGGGTCAATTTTGGTTCGCGTGACGAAAAGAAGGACGAAAACGGGCTCACCCACCTGATCGAGCATATGGTGTTCAAAGGGACCGAGCACTTCACGGCGGAGGAATTGGTTGGCACGATCGAGGGGCGCGGCGGTTACATAAATGCTTTCACGACGAAGGAGTATTCATGTTATTACGCGAAGGTCTTCAAGGATGAACTTGAGTCGACGATTCGTGTCCTCTCTGATCTCGTGATATCTCCGCTCTTCCGTAAGTCCGATCTCCAGAACGAGAGGAAAGTCGTTTTAACTGAGATGCAGGAAGTCTATGACGATCCTGAAGACTGGGGAATGGATTTCATAGAAGAGAAGATCTTTCAGGACAATCCGCTTTCAATGCCGATAATTGGGAAGGCTTCGACGCTGCGCAGCTTTGAAGCTGAAGACCTTAGAAAATTTCATCGGAAGAATTTCACCGCGGATCGGATGGTTATCAGTATCGCGGGAAATTTCGAGAAGTCGGCGCTGATTGACTTGGCTCACAAATATTTTTCGCCACTTCCTAAGAGCTCAAGGATATTTATTCGCAACAAGCCTCTGTCAGGGCGTTCTCATAATTGCACGATCAGGCGCGATGTCGGGAAACAGGGGCACTTGATCCTGGGAGCTGTCGCTCCGGGACTTGACGACACGCGGAGATACGCTGCGTCGATGGTTGGCGTCATACTTGGCGAGGGGTCGAGTTCCCGGTTGTACAAGAGCGTTCGTGAGAAGGACGGTCTCGCGTATTCGATCTACTCGTACGGCTCAACGTATGCTGATACGGGAGTGATGGGGATATACGCCTGCACTTCGATCGGAGATTTTGCGAAGGCAGAGGGAAGAATCCACGAAACTATCGCTGAGTTTGTGAAGAATGGTCCCACAAACGCAGAAGTGCGAAGCGCGAAAGCGCAGTTGAAAGCGGGAATAATCTTCTCGCTCGAGAATTTGTGGGACAGGGCATCGCTTTTCGCGAGAGATGAGCTTTATTACGGGGCGAAGACGAAATTTTCCGAATCGCTCGATTCAATAGAAAGAGTGACTGAGGCTGAAATTTCAGAAGCTGCAAACAGTCTTCAAAGGGCCAACCTCACGTCAGTCAAAATACTACCCAATTCCGCTCGCGGCATAACGGGTCGTAAGAAGAATTCCATGTCGGGGCGACAAACGATTAAAGCAGCGCGGAGATCCCGCTCTGTTTGAAAGGAGAAACTGATTAACATGATCGTAGGACTACTGAAAGAGATTAAACCAAACGAGAATCGCGTGGCGCTGTTGCCTGCGGGTGTAGAACTTATGGTGGCACACGGGCACAAGGTGCTGGTTGAAAAAAGTGCGGGTGTCGGGAGCGGGTTTCCCGATGAACTTTACAAGAAAGCCGGAGCAAAAATAGTCCCGACGGCCGCCGAAGTTTACGGCGCCTCTGAGATGGTTATGAAAGTAAAGGAGCCAATAAAGCCCGAATATAAACTCATACGGGAAGGGCAGATCGTTTTTACATATTTCCATTTTGCCGCGAGCAAGGAGCTGACCGAGGCGATGAGGAAGTCAAAGGCGGTTTGCATCGCATACGAGACTGTGCAGAGGGCGGACAGATCGCTTCCTCTCCTGATTCCGATGAGCGAAGTGGCCGGCAGGATGGCTCCGCAGGAGGGCGCGAAGTATATCGAAAAGACGATGGGTGGACGCGGAATATTGCTCGGTGGAGTTGCCGGTGTCGAGCCTGCCGATGTAGTCGTCATCGGCGGTGGGATTGTCGGACAGAACGCCGCGCGAATCGCCGCGGGATTTGGAGCAAGAGTGACGATACTCGATAACGACTTGTATAAGCTCCGATATCTTGACGATGTAATGCCGAAGAACGTCCAGACGCTCGCGTCTAATCCTCACAATATCCGCAAGGCCGCTTCAAGGGCCGATGTTCTTATAGGCGCTGTCCTGATACCCGGCGCGAAAGCTCCAAAGTTAGTGACGAAGCCGATGCTCAAGGACATGAAGGAAGGCTCGGTGATCGTCGACGTGTCTGTTGACCAGGGCGGGTGCATTGAGACCTGTCATCCGACGACGCACGAAGATCCGACTTTTGTCGTCGACGGCGTGGTGCATTATTGTGTTGCCAATATGCCCGGCGCGGTTCCGTTCACATCGACAGTCGCTTTAACGAACGCTACGCTCCCGTACGCTCTGCAGATCGCGGGCGAGGGATGGCAGAAGGCCGTAAAGTCGAACAGCGAAGTGAAGCTCGGACTCAACATGGCTTTCGGTAACATCACGTACAAGCGCGTCGCCGAAGCGTTCAACTTCGACTATACGCCGGTCGAAGATGTTCTAGATTGAGGGACGCAAAGTGAACTAACGGGCGTTGTGCCGCGTTCGAACTCTCGGAAGAGAAATAATCTTTAGAATCTTGTTTGGAAACGTGTAGATTTATTACTTTGTTTTTATTAGAAATGGTAGGACGAAATGCCTAAGGTAACAATAATTGAAGATCCCGTTAGCGGGAAGAGTAAGACAGTAGAGGTTGAGAACGGCACTACTGTAATCCGGGCGGCGGCCAAGGTGGGAGTGGAAATACCTCACTTCTGCTGGCATCCAGGATTGTCCGTCGCCGGAAATTGCAGGATGTGCCTCGTTGAAATAGAAAAGATGCCGAAGCTGGCGATAGCCTGCGCGACGCAGG
>JAJYGB010000294.1:1381-4181 GCA_021785235.1 Bacteroidota bacterium | reverse complement strand
GTTTCCATGCCCTTGCCTCCCTGATGCTGTTGCTAACCCGAGAATTTCACCCGGCGGCACGGCTTTCTCGCATACTCTCCTGTCGGATTACCCGTGGGAATGCCCGCTCCCGCGCCAGTATGCCATGCTGCCTTACGCGAAATTTATCCGGTCGGAGTCACATCTGCAACTCGGCTAAGCCGTGAAAGGGGGACACAGAGTTCCACAGAGAATCCACAGAGAGACACAGAGAATCAATCTCTTCTCTGTGGAACTCTCTTTTCTATCTCCGTGTCTCTCTGTGAAATATTCGATTGAGCCGTTACTTCAGCAGCTTCTCCACGGCCGCGACGACCGCGTCGCTCGTGATCCCGAACTCCTTCATGACAATCTCCCCGGGTGCCGATGCGCCGAAACGGTCGACTCCTATCGAGATACCCTTATCGCCGACATAGCGGCTCCATCCCTTCGTAATCCCCGCTTCGATGGAGACTCTCTTCGTCACGGAAGAGGGCAGTACGGATTCGCGGTACTTCTCGTCCTGCTTGTCGAATAGTTCCCAGCTCGGCATACTGACCAGTCTGACCTTCTTCCCTGCTGCCGCCAATTGTTCGTAGGCTTTCATCGCAGTCGACACTTCACTCCCGGTAGCGATTATGATAACATCAGGAGATCCCGTTTCCGCGAGCACGTAAGCACCGCGTTGCAGACCGTCTGCGCCTGCATATTTCTTCCTGTCGATGACCGGAAGTTTCTGCCTCGTCAAGGCCAAAGCCACAGGCCCCTTTTTATACCCGATGGCAAACTTCCACGCCTCAGCCGTCTCGTTCGCGTCTGCCGGGCGAACAAACACCATCTTCGGTATGATCCTCAGCGACATGAAATGCTCTACAGGCTGGTGAGTCGGGCCATCCTCGCCAAGCCCGATGCTGTCGTGCGTGAACACGTAGATCGTCCTGAAGTGCGAGAGCGCCGCGAGCCTTATCGGTGGCCGCATATAGTCCGCGAAGACAAGGAACGTCGATCCGAACGGGATAAGGCCGCCGTGCACAGCCATGCCGTTCAAGATGGAGCCCATGCCGTGCTCGCGTATACCGAAATGGAAATTGCGGCCGAGCCTGTCGGTCGCTGAGAACGAGCCGGTGTCTTTCATTATGGTGTCGGTTGAAGGAGACAAATCAGCGGCGCCGCCGAGGAAGTTTTTCACCTTCGGCCCGAAGGAGTTCATCACTTTGCCCGAAGCGCTGCGCGTCGCGACGGCACCCGCCGCCGGGTCGAACACCGGCACATCTTTGAAAGCGTCGGCCGGGACTTCACCCGACATCCATGCCAGGAATTCCTTCGCCAGCTCGGGATACTTCTTCTCGTAATCGCGGAAGAGGTTGTTCCACGCGTCTTCAGCTTTTTTGCCGCTCTCCAGGCAGCTCCGGAACACATTCAGCGCCTCGTCAGGCACGAGGAACTTAGGTTCGACAGGCCATCCGAGGGTTTTCTTCGTGAGCTCGACTTCCTTGTCGCCGAGCGGCGAACCATGAGCTTCGCCCGTATCCTGTTTATTCGGCGAGCCGTATCCGATGTGAGTCCGCACCGCGATGATCGATGGCTTATCCTTCGCAGCCTTCGCGGCATCAATCGCCTTTGCTATGCCCTCAAGATCGTTTCCGTCGCTGACCCGCTGCGTGTGCCAGCCGTATGCCGCGTAGCGCGAGAGAACGTCCTCGCTGAACGCGAGGTCTGTTTTGCCTTCTATGGTAATGTGATTATCGTCGTAGAACATTATCAGTTTACCGAGCTTTAGGTGTCCGGCGATGGAGCTCGCCTCGCTTGATATTCCCTCCATTACGCAGCCGTCGCCGGCAATGGCATAAGTGTAGTGGTCGACTATGTTGAAGCCGTCTCGGTTGAAATAAGCCGCCAGGTGAGTTTCCGCGATGGCCATTCCGATGGCGTTGCCCACACCCTGCCCGAGCGGACCGGTCGTTGTCTCGACACCGGGTGTGAGCCCGTATTCCGGATGTCCGGGAGTTTTGCTCCCGTATTGCCTGAAATTCTTCAGGTCATCGAGCGAGACCTGGTAACCCGTGAGGTGCAGGAGCGAGTAAAGAAGCATCGACCCGTGGCCGGCGGACAACACGAACCTGTCGCGGTTTGACCACTTCGGGTTGTGCGGATTGTGTTTCAGGTATTTAGTCCATAGGATGTAACCGATCGGTGCTGTACCCATCGGCATTCCCGGATGTCCCGAATTTGCTTTTTGAACTGCATCGACAGCAAGAAAACGAATCGTATTAACGCATAGCTCTTCAAGTTTTGTCATTTTCTAACCTCTTTTGCTTTCAGCCGTTTCGTTTTTGACAATTACAACGCGACATTGAAACACGAATTATACGAATGAAAAACATCCAAACTAATAATCCTCACGAATATTACGAATACTGGACCTTCTCATTCGTGGTTGCGTTCCAAACGCAAATCCTGATTCGTGTTATTCGACTTTTAATCGATAAACTAATTCGTGCCATTCGTGTTCCAATTCGGAATTCGAATTTTCGTCCGTGTCTTACTTCTGCAGGTAGTACTTGTTCACGTATTCCCTTACCATTCTATCTGTGTTGTAAACGGGTGCAATCGTTCGCAGTGATTCCTTTATCATCTTGATCCATTTTGCGGGGAGGCCTGAAGCATCCCGGTCGTAGTAGAGCGGAATGACCTTATTCTCGATGACATCGTACAGATTTTCGGCATCGAGCGCGTCCTGCTGTTCAACGGGGAGCTGCGAGTCTTTATCCTCTCCTATTGAGAAGCCGTTCTTTCCGTTGAA
>JAJYGB010000294.1:0-1371 GCA_021785235.1 Bacteroidota bacterium | reverse complement strand
CATCCATCCATAACGCTGCAATTGAGTCCGCCGTTCAAAATGACCTTCTGGCCGCTGGTGCCGCTCGCTTCGAGCGGACGCCTCGGGTTATTGAGCCAGAGATCGCAGCCCGCGACGAGTTGTCTCGCGACCCCTATGTTGTATCCCTCGAGGAACACGATCTTTCCCACAAAGCGCGGGTCCCGGCTGAGCCGCACGACCTGCTGGATATACGATTTCCCTGCGTCGTCTCTCGGATGAGCCTTCCCGCTGAAGATTATCTGGACGGGGCGGTTGGGATCGCCGAGAATACGGGCAGCCCTTTCCATGTCGGTGAAAAAGAGAGGCGCCCTCTTATACGTCGCAAACCTTCTCGAAAACCCGATCGTGAGCGCGTCCGCGGACAGGGTCTTCTCGACCCAGTCCGACGAATTGCCAAGCCTCGTCAGCTGCCAACGCATCCTCTCGCGGACGAACTCGATAAGCCTCCTGCGGAGCGCGTAGCGGAGCGCCCACAACTCCTCGTCGGGTACTTTGCCAACCGCCTTTTTCCATTCGACGGGATGGTCGAGTTTATCGTGCCATTTGGGGCCGATCGATTTCACGTAAACCGCGCGAGCCTCCATCGCCAGCCATGAAAGGCTGTGAATCCCGTTCGTGATGTGCCCGATGGGGACCTGCTGCGCCTTCTTTCCCGGGTAGAGGGACGTCCACATCTGCCGGCTGACCTTGCCGTTCAGCTCGCTGACCGCATTGGCACCGCGGCTCATCTTCAATGCCAACACCGTCATGCAGAAAGTCTCTTCCTTGTCCTCAGTGTTTACTTTCCCGAATTTCATGAACTCGTCCAGCGAGATGCCGAGCGAGGAGACGAAGCCGCTCAGGCTGAAGTTGATCAGATCCTGAGTGAACCGGTCGTGTCCCGCCGCCACCGGAGTGTGAGTCGTGAAGACGCATTTCTTCTTTACTTCCTCCACCGCTCTCGTGACAGTCTTTCCGAGGAGGAGCTGTTCGTGCAGAAGTTCGAGCGTCAAGAAAGCGGAGTGCCCTTCGTTCATGTGGTAAACCGCGGGTTCATATTCCAATTCCTTCAGGAATTTGGCTCCACCTATCCCGAGAATTATCTCCTGCAATATCCTCGTGGTACTGTCGCCGCCGTAGACCCGCGCGGTGAGCCCCCGGTAATGCTCTTCATTCTCCGGCAAATTGGTTTCGAGCAGGTATAGTACAGAACGCCCGACGACAATCTTGTACGCAGCGACGGAGACGAGGCTCCTCCCTATCTGGACATGAACCTTGACCAGGTTGCCTCCCTCGTCCACGACAGGAGCGACGGGGAGCTCGTGATAATCCTTCTGGACATATTCTTCCATCTGCCATCCCTCGCTGTTC
>JAJYGB010000189.1 GCA_021785235.1 Bacteroidota bacterium | reverse complement strand
TGCCCCGAACGTCCGACCCTTCCACGAATCTGGCCTTACCACAATAGGGGGATGATATCCCATTCACTCAGCGACAAGCACGATCCATCTTGACATGGCTCCCCGATTGGCTCGTAATGTATTTCAAGTTCGATGGAATCGGTCTCTTCTTCTTTTCGATAATGGCGATTGTCTTAGTCGGCGTGGCATTTTATAGCCTCTTCTACTTCAAAGAACACAGCCTCACGGCCAGACAGGAATCCGTTTATATTGCGGAGATACTTGCGTTCGTTGTGGCGATGGCAGGGGTAATTCTCGCGACGAACGTCGCGTTGCTTTGGGTGTTCATCGAAGCGACCACTTTGACGAGCGCGCTCCTGATTTACTTCGAGAAGAAGAAGTCATCTCTCGAAGCGACATGGAAGTACATCTATATATGCTCTGTCGGAATAGCGCTGGCTTTTGTCGGCATAATCATGCTCTCCATCGGAAGCGAGAGCATAGGTTCGCTGTTCCTCGCCGATCTTTACGGTCACGCCTCTGAAATAAATCCGGTATGGCTGAAGCTGTCGTTCGCGTTCTTGTTTGTTGGACTCGGCACGAAAATCGGTGTCGCACCGATCCACGCCTGGCTTCCCGATGCTCATTCTGAAGCGCCGTCGCCGGTCTCGGCCCTATTGTCGGGAACGCTTTTAAACTCGGCGTTTCTCGGACTCCTGAGAGTTCAGGAAATTCTGATCCGGGCGAACCTTCAGACATTTTCAAACGTGATTCTCATCTTGACAGGTTTCCTGTCTCTGCTCGTCAGCGCGGTGTATATGCTGCGCGTGAAGAATTACAAGCGGATGCTCGCCTATTCATCCGTCGAGAACATGGGAATAATGTTCATCGGCATCGGGCTCGGACAGCCGGGACTGTTCGCGGCGATGCTTCAGACATTGGCGCATTCTCTTTCGAAGACGTCTCTATTCCTGACTTCAGGAAATATACTCCACGATTACGGGACCAAGAAGATTGATGAAGTCCGCGGATTGTTGAAGGAAGATCCGGTGACCGGATGGATATGGATCGCGTCATTTCTGTCGATTGTCGGGATTCCTCCGTTCCCCATATTCTTCAGCAAGTTTTTCATCATACGCGCGTTTTGGCTCGACGGAGAGAGCTGGCTCGCAATTGTGTTTTTCCTCTTCATAGTTATCGTGACATTCGGAATGGGGAGCGCCGTTTTCAAGATGGCGTTTGGCGAAAGCGGGGGAGACTCTGTCAAATCAGCACGGCCGTCAGTCTATGCTTATACGCCACAAATCGCGCTGCTCATCATACTCGTCATCGTAGGACTCAACATGCCGCAGCAAGTGCATGAACTGCTTGACCGGGCGGCGGCGTTCCTTTCGAACAATCCTGGCATTTGGGCGCGTGCGGCAGGGAAATAGACGATGGTGACCATATGAGCTGGCTCGAAGTAGTAAATTTGCAGGCCGTACCGGTCGCTGATATACCGGTTCTTCCGATGGATGAGTTGAGAAGAGATACGATTGAGAAGATCAGGAATGGGCAAAGGCTGGCGCTGTTCTTTGGCGAAAGGACTAGCGCAGGGACGGTCGTTTACTCAATCATAGCCGACGATAGCGCTTCCCGTCTCCATATAGCCTCATCGAACTTGCGGGATGGAATGAAATTCACATCGATGACCCCGGAAGTATCTTCGGCGTATCTCTTTGAAAGAGAATTGTACGAAGAGTTTCAGATCGAGCCTGTTGGACACCCGTGGCTTAAGCCGCTTCGCCATGGGATTCCCGGAATCGATGAACGCGAAAAACAGTACGGCTTCTTCAGGATGGAAGGTGAAGAAGTGCACGAGGTGGGTGTCGGGCCGATACACGCGGGCATCATAGAGCCTGGGCACTTCAGATTCTCCTGCCACGGGGAGAAGGTGTACCAGCTTGAGATAAAATTAGGTTTCCAGCACAGGGGTGTCGAGAACCTTTTTGTTACGAATGGAAGCCACCCCATCTACCTTGAGAAGCTCGCGGAATCGGTGGCGGGCGATACGGTCATCGGTCACGCCGGCGGATTCATACGCGGTATCGAATCGCTTTCCGACGTGAAAGTGCCTCGAAAGGCAAAGTTGATTCGGACAGTCGCGCTCGAGCTGGAGAGAATAGCCGTCCACCTTGGCGACCTTTCGGCGCTATCAGGCGATGTGGCGTACCTTACCGGAAATTCGGTATTCGGCGCCCTCAGGACGAAAGTGATAAACACGACGATGGCCATTTGCGGGAATCGCTTCGGCCGCGGGATGATGAAAACCGGCGGCGTCGGATTTGATGTTACGCCCGATCTCGCGCGAAAAATTTTGGGAATGACAGATCGGCTTGACGAGGAAGCGGGTCTGGCAGCTGAAGTATTATTCTCGTCGGCCTCCGTCCTCGAAAGGTTCGAAAAGACAGGCGTAGTGAGCAAGGAGACGGCGACCGCGATC
Organism: Bacteroidota bacterium; assembly: GCA_021785235.1. Next base: position 1,736 of record JAJYGB010000189.1, on the reverse strand, counting down.
GGCATGGTCGGCCCGGCGGCTCGCGCGAGCGGCGTCGCTGTCGACGTACGAACTGATCACCCGTTCGGCGGCTTTGAGTTCCTTCCGGTGCATAAACTGACGCTCCCTGGCGGAGATGTATTTGCGAGAGCCTATATCAGGTACGTGGAAATACGGCAGTCCATCAAAATAATAAAGGAACAACTTGGCGGCTTGACCGACGGCGAGATAAGGCAGACGCCATCCGCACTTCGTCCCAAGAGTCTCGTCGTTTCGTTGACGGAGGGATGGCGTGGGGAAATCGCCTATATAATAATTACCGATGACGATGGCAAGATTAGAAGAGTGAAGGTGAAGGATCCGTCATTCAACAACTGGTTCGCGCTTTCACTTGCGGTCCGGGACGAGGGGATTTCGGATTTCCCGCTCTGCAACAAGAGCTTCGATCTGTCATATTGCGGTTTCGATTTGTAGGACGAGGATGGGAAATGCTAGATCTCTTTAGATTAAGAATGAAGCACGGGAATCAGGCGATCCCGGACGTGACAAGCGCGGAATTGATGGAGACTCACCGTGGATTTCCTGTAATAGATGAATCCAAATATTCGGGCGATTGGCGCAAGATTACCGATGTCTGCCCTTCGGGGGCGATCAAGATGAATCCCATCTCTATCGACCTTGGAAAATGCGTATTCTGCGGAGAATGTGAAAGAGTTTCGGACGGCGCCATTAAGTTCACAAACAAGCATAAGACCGGTTCCATCGAACGGGACCATCTCATCGTATACTCGGGGGAGAGTCACGAAGCGTATCGCGAGAAGGCGATCGAAGCGAGAAAAGAAATTCGAAGATTGTTCGGACATTCATTGAAACTTAGGCAGGTCTCAGCCGGGGGCTGCAACGGCTGCGAGATGGAATTGAACGCCTGCAGTAATGTCAACTTTGACATGGGGCGTTTCGGGATAGACTTCGTGGCCTCGCCGCGACACGCCGACGGTATCGTAATTACGGGCCCAATAACCAAAAACATGGCGCCGGCTTTGCGTGACGCGTACAATAGCATCGGGGATCCGAAAATCGTGATAGCCGTTGGAGCATGCGCGATCAGCGCCGGAGTGTTTTCCGGTTCCGGCAAGCTCAACCGCTCGTTTCTAGAAGAGATAAAGATCGATCTATTCGTCCCGGGCTGTCCGCCTCATCCGCTCACTTTCGTAAACGCAGTGCTCGAGTTCATAGGGATGGCGTAATTTCGGGCGGTAGAAACCCGTTGAAGTATTAAGGGTCAAATGTACCACAATCTCTTCGCGGTGCTGGGGATCGCCGCCAACGTTTAATCTCTTAAGATTAGTTTGGGCTTTCACCCGAACTCGTGAAGAGAATTCAATTCTGCAATGATCCCAATCGATCGTCCGCAGGGAGTGCTTATCCGGTTATTCGGAAGTCCGCGCAAAAGTTGCAATCGGGGAACCGGTCACACGATACGACTGTTCCTAGTTGTGAATGATAGAATACATGCGTTAGCGTTCAGATGCCAGTGAAACAGGACGTAATAACCGAGGCAGAAGAGGGGGTAAAATATTCTTATTAACTGGTCTCGGGTTGCCCTGGAAGTTAAAAGTAAAAAGAGGTGATTTTGAGAGAGTGAAGCGCTACTCGTCGAGTATCGAAATCTTTCCCGGCGCCGCAACATTGCTTCAAATAGTTCTTTTGACCTTCCTTCTTATGTAAGCTGGCGACACGACGTCTATCATTTCATT
>JAJYGB010000194.1 GCA_021785235.1 Bacteroidota bacterium | reverse complement strand
GTGGACACGATATTAAATCAGAAGTATACGCACACCGAGGATGCCAACCGCAGGGGAATAAAGCCTGTCTATTGCATCTATGTGGCGATAGGACAGAAGGCTTCTACCGTCGCGCAGGTCGTCGCGAAGCTCGATGAAGAGGGCGCGATGGAATATACAACCGTAGTAGCCGCGACGGCCGGTGTTCCTTCACCCATGCAATTCATTGCTCCATATTCCGGCTGCACACTTGGGGAGTTTTTCAGAGACAGCGGTAGAGATGCTCTGGTAGTATACGACGATCTGTCGAAGCACGCTTGGGCATACAGGCAAGTCTCGTTGCTTCTCCGCAGACCGCCCGGCCGTGAAGCCTATCCTGGGGACGTGTTTTATCTTCACAGCAGGCTTCTGGAAAGAGCTTCCAAGTTGAGCGATGCGGAAGGAGGCGGAAGCCTGACAGCTCTTCCCATCATCGAGACACAGGCGGGCGACGTGTCCGCGTACATACCGACGAACGTTATTTCCATCACGGACGGTCAGATCTACCTTGAGCCGGGTCTCTTTAACTCAGGTGTGAGACCGGCTATCAATGTCGGCATTTCTGTCTCTCGTGTCGGCGGCCACGCCCAGATAAAGGCAATGAGAAAAGTTGCCGGCGGTCTTCGCCTGGACCTTGCGCAGTTCAGGGCTCTCGAAGCGTTCATAAAGTTTGGCTCGGATCTTGACAAAGTGACACAGGCACAGATCAGAAGAGGTCAGAGACTTGTCGAGATCCTGAAGCAGGATCAATACATGCCGATGCCTGTAGAGAAGCAGGTCATATTGATATTCGCCGGAACCAATGGCTATCTTGATGAGCTTCCAGCGGAAAGCATTCGTAGATTCGAGTCGGAATATCTTGAAATGATGGAGTTGAAACATCAGGATCTTCTGAACAAGATTGCGGACATCAAAGATATCGACGCAGAGACGGACAAGAGGCTCCACGACATCACGAGGGAGTTCGTTTCATCTTTTAAGGCATCTATCAAGGAGTAACACGTGGCGACACTTCGCGAAATTAGAGGGCGCATCGGCGGCGTCAAAAGCACGGAGAAAATAACCAAGGCCATGAAGATGGTCGCGGCGGCTAAACTCCGCCGGGCGCAAGGTGCGCTCCTCTCGGCCAGACCCTATTCGCGAAAACTGAGCGAGCTCATGAATCACCTTACCAGCGGTATGGACCTGGATGAAAATCCCTTGCTTATGGAAAGGCCGGTTAAAGGTGTCGCAATTATCGTGGTGTCTGCAGACCGCGGATTCTGTGGCGCATTCAATTCAAATATCATAAAAGCCACAGTTCAGCATATCCAGAACAACTATGCGGACTCATACGCTCTCGGGCGCGTGAGTCTCTTTACGGTTGGAAAAAAATCGAACGACTACTTCGCCAAGAGAAACTACCCGGTCGCGGGCAATTACTCCGGCGTTTTTCATGATTTGCAATTCACGACGGCTAAAAACCTTGCGGCGGAAGTTGTGAATGGCTATTTAAAGGGGAAGTTCGACAGGGTCGACGTGATTTACAACGAGTTCAAGAGCGTCATTCAACAGCGCTTGGTCGTAGACCGGTTCCTTCCGATTCACAAAGACTCTCTCAAGGCTAAGGAGCCCGAGCGAAAGCAAGGGAAGTATGCCAAACACGTCGAGGTACAGTATATATACGAGCCGAGCAAGACTTCCATAATTGAGGCGCTGATCCCCAAGTACCTGGAGTTTCAATTGTGGAGAATACTCCTGGAGAGCAACGCCGCCGGCGAAGGCGCGCGAATGGCAGCCATGGATAATGCCAGCGAAAATGCGTCGGAACTCATTTCTGCGCTTTCGCTTCAGTATAACAAAGCCCGTCAAGCCGCGATCACCAAAGAACTCCTCGAGGTTGTCTCCGGCGCGGAGGCGCTTAACTCGATAAGTTAGACTTCGACTGACTCTCCCGCCGCCGATTTCACATAGTGTTAACGAAAAAGCCCCGTCCTTTGGATGGGGCTTCGCATTTCTGGCTTCTTGATGACTTCTAAAAGTATTAGGGAAGGAGTATACCTGCGGCCACTACTGTAGTCCAGATGCCGCGCTTGTCGCCTTCTGCGGATTGAGTGATGTTGAAGCTTCTAACTATCTTTCCGCTCATCTTGTAGACTTTCTCGCGTTCATCCCAGTCCGCGTTCGGATCGAATTCGATGCCAAGAGTTGTTGCAAGCATGGTCGCGGCGAGATCTTCCGCGTACTCACCCGCTTTTTCGTCCGTCTCGCCGAATGGGTGGTGTTCCGAAAGGTAACCGTACTGGGAAGTTTCATTTGGAGTTGCAACGCCGATCGAGGCCGCGACAAGCCTGTTTGGCTCGTTCGTAGAGTTCCTTGCCATCACGCAGAAAGTAATCTGGCCGGGCTGGAGGAGCTTTATGCCGTCATCGAGCGGGATGCGTTTGCAGCCGGCAGGAAAAATGCTGGATACGGTGACCAGGTTGCATTTCTCTATTTTCGCGTCACGAAGGGCCAGCTCGAACGATTGAAGGTAATCGCGGTGCCTGCCTACCCCTTTTGTAAAGAATATCTTTGTCGGGACATACAATTTCACATCTCCTTTTTCAACGTCTGATCTTGTAGAATTTGCGTTTTCCAACTTTAAGAATGAACGGAGTATCAGGATTGGTCTCGGCGTTTGGATCGGAGATTTTAGTCCCGTCGATCATGACGCCGCCCTGCATGACGAGGCGTCGGGCCTCGCCATTCGATTTTGCCGCGCCTAGTTTTACCAGGAGTTGGAAAACATTGTAGCTGCCACCGTCGTTCGGCAAGACGACTTCCTGAATCTCGTCGGGCACTTCCTTTCGTATGAACACCCTGTCGAAATTTTCTTCAGCCTGCGCGGCAGAGTCGCGGCTGTGGTAAAGTGATACTATCTCTCTTGCCAACCGTCTCTTCAAATCACGGGGATTTACCGTTCCGGAATCAAGCTCGCCCTTTATGCGTGCTAGTTCTGAATCAGGAATATTGGTGGTCAGCAAGAAGTAATCATAAATGAGCCGGTCTGGAATTGAGAGTGTCTTGCCATACATCTCGTCCGGCGTGTCGGTGATGGCTATATAATTACCCAGCGACTTGGACATCTTCTCGACACCGTCTGTTCCGACTAGAATGGGCATCGTCAGAGTAACCTGAGGTTCCAAACCGAATTCTCTCTGGATGTCTCTTCCTACGAGCAGGTTAAACTTCTGGTCGGTTCCGCCCAGTTCGATGTCTGCCTTTATCGCGACTGAATCCATTGCCTGCGCGAGAGGGTAGAGGAATTCATGCACACTTATAGGTTCCTGCGTGCGGAAGCGCTTCTCAAAATCGTCCCTCTCCAGCATTCTCGCCACAGTATATTTGCTGGCAAGCTTAATGACATCCTCAAATGTCATTTTTCCGAGCCAATCGGAATTATGGACAATCTGAAGTCTCTCTTGGGAAAGAATCTTCGAGGCCTGTTTGAAATAAGTTTCACCGTTACGCCGCGTTTCGTCGAGTGTCATCGACGGCCTCGCCTTGTTTCGGCCGGAAGGGTCGCCGATCATCCCGGTGAAATCACCGACTATCAATATAGCCGTATGTCCGAGGTCCTGAAATTGTCTGAGCTTTCTGAGTACTACGGAATGCCCCAGGTGTAGGTCGGGGCGGCTTGGATCGCACCCCAGTTTCACCTTGAGAGGAGTCTTCTCTTTGATTGATCTCTCAATTTTCTGGGCTAGCTCTTCTTCCGGTATGATCTCTGCGGTGCCCCGCTTGATGTGGTCCAGTTGCTCGTTAAGTGTTGGAAACAACCCTAGCTATCTCTCTCCTGGATTGTGTGGTGGGTGTGCATTTGATTGTCAATTGTCTGAATCGCGCTGGCGGTACTCGCGTTCCTGGTCGCGCTGCTTGATGGTCTCTCGCTTATCATAAGCACGTTTTCCTTTTGCGACCGCAAGTTCAACTTTTGCGAGGCCGTGCTTCCAATAAATCCGGATGGGAACAAGTGACAACCCTTTTTGTCTGATCTTTCCAATAAGCTTCCTGATTTCACGCCGGTGAAGTAGGAGTTTTCTGGTTCTTCGAGGGTTGTGGTTGAACGGCCCGGCATTCTGGTACGCTGCCACATGCATATTGTGCAGCCAAATCTCGCCGTCCTTTACGGACGCAAAACAATCGCTGATGTCGACCTTCCCCTGGCGGACA
>JAJYGB010000394.1 GCA_021785235.1 Bacteroidota bacterium | reverse complement strand
TTATGAAGCTTGAGAATCGTGTTCTCGCTGTCCCCGGACGCGGCGACTATAGTGACGTCGTCACGCTTCTTTAGAATCGCGGCCAGGCCGTCTCTCAACATGCGATTCTTCTCAATAAGTAAAAGCCTGTTTTTTTTCATTCGAAACTCCTCATCTTAAACTTCCGAATACACATCTTTCTCGTCTTCACACGGCCTGGGTAGGCAGTGGAAACGCTGCTCGATGCATTCATCACGCTACCAAGCTAGAGTCAGAGGCAGACCGATTCAATCGTCCAAGAGGATGAAAATGGGTTTAGACCCTTGCTGGAAGGAGATTATTCCTCGATGAGAGAGATGTTTTCTTCAGCTTTCATGAGCTCAGAATTTGTCAGAGCGTATTTTGCGATCTGGACGCGGGAGCGAAGAAGGAGTTTCTCTAGGATATTGTGGACGTGGCTTTTTACGGTGTAAGTGGAGAGATGCAGGTTATCGGCGATCTCCTTGTTCGAGAGCCCCTCTGCTATCAGCGAGATTACCTGGCGCTCGCGCCTTGTCATCCGGACAGATTCTTTGACTCTCGAAGTAAATTTCCCGTTAACAGCCTGCTCCACGATTTGTGAGAAGAGCGATTCAGTCATCAGCTGCGGAAGGACTTTCTTTCCGCGCGAGACGGCGCGTATGGTCCTCAGAAAATCTTCAGTCGTCGCGCCTTTAAGCACGAAGCCGGACACTCCGGCGCGCACGAAGAGCAAGATGTCCGTCTCGGTCGGAGCAAGGTCCATGATTATGACTTTCAGGTGAGGATGGTCCGACCTGACCGCCCGGACTATCTCCAAGCTGTTTTGACCCCTCAATCCGAGATCAAGAAGGAGAACGTTCGGTTTTAGATCGCGCACTTTCTGGAGCGGTTTCTTCCGGCTGCCTTGTCCGGAGACTACCCGGATATCCGAGGTTCTCCTGAGTATCGCCGAAATGCCCTCACGGAGCAACGGATTGTCTTCGATGATCAGGAGCTTAATCTTCTCAGCCAACTGTTCTCCGGTTCGGGTTGCCTGTCTCACACGCTGTCCTCGTGATATTCGGACACGTCCTGAAACAAGGTATTGAATGAAAGTTACCCAACCCGAAGGACTCGTGCAATCCGGCGATAGCCCCACGATGCAACACCCGACTTTCCGCCGGCCCGAAAGCCGCCACACCTGAGATCGAAGGTTATCTCACACAGCTGTTCGAAGCTTTTCTTCCCCGGGTGGCTGCGGTACTACACTTGGGCGTCCAGCCTTCACCACGCCGATCCGTTCTTCCTCGGCTTTCAAGTAAGCGTTAGGGTCGTGGTACATCGCACCGGGAGGAAGCCAGTCCCAAAGCGGCCCCAAATCTTTCTTTATTATGTTCTTGTAGAACTGGGGGAGATCGGTCGTTTGCTGGTCAAAATAGCGCCTGAATTGAACGTCGGACCTCAGAAGCCGCATTACTTCGGTGAAGTACTTTATCCTCCCAAACCCTTCGGAGGACACAGCCCGCAGCACGTTCATCAGCCTCGGTTTTACAGCGCCAGTCGACTTGAATCTATTGAGGATGGCGCTCCATGTGAAAGTATACTTCGTGAGGTCGATGACGTTCTGATAAAACTCCGGCCATGAATAGTTCTTCGGTTTCACGTTCATAGCATGATTGTTGTCCAGGAAATGGAACGGGAAAGGGAGCACATGATTGGCGCGCTGATATTCAAGGTTGATGGGCGCCGCCTGCCCGAACGCGGAAAGGAGCGAGTACCCGGGAAAAGTGCCCGGCGTCATGTCAAGGAATCGCTTCGTAAGCTCGAACGGTTCGGACCCCTCGTCGCTGTCAAGTCCGAGGACGAAATTGGTCTGCATGTACGGGATGTAGCGGAGTATCATGTTGACATGATCGGATACCTGCCTGACCTTATTCAGACCGGAAACGCCGTTTGTTTTGGATTTGCCGCCGAGCTCATACCACGACTCCACCCCCGGTAGGATCGCTTTGAAACCGTTATTCTTGAGCCTCTTCAGATGCGGTTCTGATAACAGGGAGAGACTGCTCTCCGCGATAAAGTCAATGCTGTTTGGTGGTACAGCAGCTTCGATGGCATTCATGTAATCATCGAATCTTATTCCGAAGTTCGGATCGTGCCATCCGACGATCGGGCGCCTGAACTTCTCCAGGAGGAATGACAGGTCTTCCTTCAACAAATTGAAGTCGAGCGGTTGATAAGGAATAACAGAGTCGATGCAGAAGCTGCACGTGTACGGGCATCCGAGACTCCCGATCATCGGAACCAGTTTTATCAGCGGAGCCTTCCTGAGCGTCGACTCAATGAACTTCCATCGTTGCCGTACTCCCGGTATGGACGCAGGCTGCTGTTTGGCTGTGAGGTACAAGCCGAGGGGCCTGTGACGCGAAAAGTCGGCAAGGACATCCTCGACGACTTGCTTGTCGGTAAGGCCGACTACGTAATCAAAATACTTCTGCGCGTCGTGAGGATAACAGCGGGCGTGTGGGCCGCCGAGCACGGTGATCGCACCGCGGGAGCGGAAGAGATTGCTCAGTGCGTATGCGGTCTGCCCCGCCTCGCTGAACGCGCCGATGAAAACTATGTCGACATCCTGTGGGAGTTCGTCCACGAGGTTCTCGAAACCGGTGTAACATACCGATGTTACCTGATGTCCCAGCTCTTCGCACCACACGCCGAGCACCTGCGGCATGATGCTTGCGAAATTTGCGTTCATGACACGCGCCCAGAGCGCCCTTGTGGGTCCCTTGGTCACGAGGTCGATTATCCCTATTCGAAGTTTGTGTTTGATATCGGCTCCTGCTTTTCATTTGCGGAATTAGTGTGGGGGGATCTCGGCGGGATGAAGCAACGATGATGGTGATGGAACGTGGTTCACATGCTCACTTGCGGTTTACTGCTTGCCTTCCCTTCCATCTCGTATCAAGTTAGGGCGGCCGGCATTTTCATAAAATCGGTCAAAGGGATTAGTCCATAAGAGTGGCGGTTGATGACTTCCGGTATTGGGGCCCAAGGAGCATCTCTGGCAGTGTTAGCCAGCGCTCTCTCCCCCGGCATAACCGATAAGTCCCGATGTGATTGTTCGATGCCGTTCTCCGCTACGGGTTCAAATCTTTATCGTAAAACCACTTTTCTTTTTTCGATTGGCGTTGACTTTCTTACGAAGTTGCTTCCGGGATTGTCCGGCCGATACAAGAGCTTTTCTGACTGGAGCAGAAACATTCCGAAATTCCACGCGTGAACATTTGCTACTCGGAAAATCAAAACGCAACTGAACGAGAACGTCGGCGACAGATTCGGATAAAAGGGAGATACCGTTGAAATCGAGAATCAGGGCAGCCGGCTTCTGACGTCCACCGGCTCTCTCCCTCCATAAATCTACTATCGCCCTGACCAGCCTCTCCGCGGAATCACGCGAGTGCAGCGTCTTGTAAACGGTTGATACAATTGAAACGGTCAACCCGTCTTCCATTTTTTCTTTCATCCGCCTCCTTGTTCAACAATATATCATTTGCCTGCTGATGAATCTCACCAGCAGGCTGTCGAGAAAGCAACAAAATCACTTTTTGCTTTTCGCCGCGACAGATGACTCAATCGAGGCAGATTTTGGAGCGACAGAATTTCATGAGTCTCTCGTCGGGGCCATTCCGCAATGATCTCCTGCAATTCGCGGGAGACGTGACCGGCCAGCGCAAACATTGTCACACATTGTCGGAAAACATCTGTATAGCTGCTCCTGGCTTAGCGGGCCAGCAGTTCTTGCCATCTCTTCCTCCAGCTAATCCGCCCTTTCTCCTCGTCGTGTTTCGGGGCGCTGCTCTTGGCGCGGATGACCTTGCCTCTGGAAGGTTCATTTGGCAACCGGCGGGTCATTGTTTCGCTCGTACCTCTCAACGAAATCTCGCCGCGGTACTTGGAGAGAATCTGCCGGAAGGATTTTTCCTCGCCTTCAGTCGCTATGAGCGAGATCGCCTCCCCTTTCTTTCCCGCACGGGCAGTTCGTCCGATGCGGTGCGTGTAGGAGTCCACGTCCTTCGGGATCTCGTAATTATAGACATGCGAAACGTCGTCTATGTCGAGCCCGCGCGCTGCCACGTCGGTGGCGACCAGGACGCTGAATTTATTCTGACGGAAATCGCTGGTGACTCTTTCGCGCTGCTGCTGCGACATGTTGCCGTTCAGGTACCGGGCATGAA
>JAJYGB010000364.1 GCA_021785235.1 Bacteroidota bacterium | reverse complement strand
AGAACCGCCTGCCCGAAATATTCGCTCTTCGGATAATTTTCGATTATCTGAGCATAGGCGGCCAGAGCTGAGTTCAAATCCTGGAGACTGTCATCGGAGGCGCAGGGGCGATCATCATCGGAGTAATACTCTTCGCCAAGCCGGCGAAGAGAGTTCGCATATCCCATAATCGCCTGGGAAACTACAGGTTCAACTTTGGAGAGCCTGGATACCTCGCTGTACGCGCTCGCGGCAACGGCATAGGCTCCATCGCCGTATGCCCTCTCCGCGAATGAGAGAAGTTCAATCCCCTTGGAACTGGTATGTTCGTCGAGCCATTCGTAAATACTATAGGCCGATTTGTATTCTTTCTGCGCCATGTAAAGGAATGCGAGTATCCGTTTATAGTAAATATTCTCAGGGCTTTTTGCTACCTGTTCATTCATTTCCTGGGTGAACTGGATTACCGCCTGCTCACTCGTGCCATACGATTCTATCTCGTTTTGTATATAAGAAATCGCGATGGATTTGTCGTTCGTAGAAAGGAGTTTGAGCATTTCTCTCAATGACTCACGGTAGTTCATCATGTAAAAATATAATCTGGAGATTTCTATGATAAACCCGGATTTATAGCTGGTCGTTTTTTCTCCTCGCCTGTATACATCCACCGCTTTTTCAAATAGACGGTTCTGTGCCATTATACTTGCGACAGCCTGATACGTGCCGGAATTCTTCGGAGCTGCTTCAATGGCTTTGTTCCAGCTTTCCATCGCCGAATCTTCTTCACCGGATTTGAAATAAGCGTCGCCGAGCTCGCAGTAGAGAGAAACATTCTTCGGGTCGGCCGTGAGCCTTTCTCGTATTAGCGTCGAGGCACTATCATATTCTTTTAAATTCATGTATGCGCGCCTGAGACCGTCGAAGTACAAGACATTCCCCGGGTCGGAAGCATACAACTGCTTATAGAAATCTAGGGCCTTGCCGAATTCGCCCGCCTGCTCAAGAGCCTGCGCGATTTGAAGCTTGTTCTGTTCATCGACTGTCTGGGAGAAACTCGCGGCGCTAAAAGAGAGAAGAGCGATCGAGATAAGAAGAGACCTTTTCATGACGTTCGAATTTAATTTCGCAAAAAGACACTAACAATGAAGGAGATATCTTTCTCCGTAACCTTAGTGAGTCGCCTTTGTAGGCTACGTACTGTCTTGAAGCGGTAATGCCGACGCGCAAAGCATTCGATAGAATACAGCCGAAATACATAGGTGAGAGAGCCTTCATCCTCGCACCCCTTGCGAGTTCTCTCCAACCGCGTTTCGGTAAAATCTTTAAGCGGGATAAGTGGACTTGAGTTGTTTGATGGCGGAAAGGATGTCGCCAGATCTGAATACGGAAGTTCCCGCGACGAGCACGTCAGCTCCGGCATTGACAAGCTTCCCCGCATTTTCGGCTGTGACTCCCCCGTCGACCTCAACATGTACGCTCTTTCCTTTCGGAATGAGCGCCTTCACTTCGGATATTCTCCTGTACGAGCTTTCTATGAACTTCTGCCCTCCGAAGCCTGCGTTAACCGACATGACTAAAATCATATCAACATCGTTTATGATTTCCTTTATCATCTCGGTCGGTGTGGAAGGATTGATCGCAACCCCGACCTTCAACCCGAGTTCCTTGATCGTGTTCACTGTCCTGTTGAGGTGAACCACCGCTTCATAATGTACGGTGAGCGAGTCGGCGCCTGCCTTTGCGAAATCCTCGAGGAAAAAATCAGGGTTCTCGATCATCAGGTGGACATCGAGGAATTTATCTGTAACGCGATTCACAGCGGAGACCAACACCGGTCCGAATGTGATGTTTGGGACGAAATGCCCGTCCATCACATCGATGTGTATCCAATCAGCTCCACCATGATCGGCCAGCCGCACGTCTTCCGCGAGTTTCGTGAGATCTGAAGCGAGAATTGAGGGCGCTACAAGATGCATTAGTTTTCGGGTCCCTGGGCTTGAGTACTTATCGAAGAAACATACAGATTTATTGCCGTTCCCCTCGGTACAACGTCTTTCGCGCGAGGATACTGTTCGAGCACGGTATTCGGAACAATCCTTCTGTTCGGTTGGAAAGTTATATTCCCGAGAACAAGATTCGAAGCGAGTATCAGCTTCTGGGCCTCCGAGAGCGGCCTGCCGACAAGATCGGGCACCGACACCTCGCCGGCCTCCACCGGACCAGATGACACAACCATCGAGACCGCGGCTCCCATCGTGAGGAGGCTTCCCGGCGGAACGGACTGAGACATCACCACATTCTGCGGATACTCGCTCGAAGAATCGTTCGCGACGTCGCCTGACTTGAACCCTAGTCGTTGCAGCATGAACTGCGCCTCGAGCTGGGTATGGCCGACAAGATTAGGAACCTGGGCCTTCTCGGCACCGCCGCTTAGAGTCAGATAAACTCTCCTGCCATGCTTGACGATCGACTTCGCTGCGGGATTTTGCGAGAGGACTGTATTCGGGGGGAGCTTGCTTGGCTGGGTACCGCCTGGCTCATACTGCAAGCCCGTTGTATCAAGAACCGTTTTAGCTTCAGTCAATTTCATGCCGACGACGTCAGGAACTTTCACTATGCCACCGTCACGGACGTACCAGGGCATCACCACCCAATTCATTAACGAGAAAAAGGCGATGAAGATAGCGCACCAGATATAAAATTTCTTCGCGAATCTAGACCAGAATATTCGCGCCAAGAGGGTTCGTTTCTTACTCATATCGTAGAATGAATCTATCCATTGCGCGATTGAATTTCAAGATTTAGACGATCAATTCGATCCCTCGATAAACTCCAACACCACCCGGCCGAGTGCGATCGAGAGGAGTTTCACGTCGCTCTTGTCGGCACGCGATGGGATAAGAATAGGCGCCTTTCCGCCGACTATAACGTGTGCAAGCCGGAGGTCTGCAAAATAAGTCGCGCTCTTTGCGAGAGTGTTTGCCGACTCAATGTTCGGTGCGACAAGTATTTCCGCCCTCCCCGCAACTTCCGACCTGATACCCTTTTCCTCTGCCGCCTCGACAGAGAGGGCGTTGTCCAGCGCCAGCGGGCCGTCAACTAAGCAACCTTTTATCTGACCTCTTTCGTTCATCTTCGAGAGCGCTGCCGCTTCAATTGTGGATAGAAGATTCGGCAGGACAAATTCCGACGCTGAAAGAACGGCGACCCGGGGCATCGGGTTGCCGAGCGCATGGGCCACTTGCACAGCGTTCCCGATGATTTCCCCCTTGCTCTTCAGGTCAGGCGCTACTGTCAATCCACCGTCCGTTATTATTACGAGCTGATTCTCGGCCCGTTTGGGATATTCAAGGACGACCACGTCTGATAGGAGGCGACCAGTTTTGAGCCCGCTCTCCTCAGAGAGAACCGCCCGCATCATCGTCGCCGTATCCACTCCGCCCTTCATAAGGATTTGGGCTTCCTCATCCCTTATGGAAGCGATTGCCCGGGAAAGCGACACCGTTAGATTTTCGCATGGAACAGTCTTGATCCTTTTGGATGCATTTTCTGGGACAGATGTCAGTGATCCTTCGATCGCCTTCATGTCCCCGAACAGAAGAAAGTTCGCATTTAGAGCCAAGCTTGCTTCGACAATTCCGGAAAAAGTCTCGGCATTATTTGGGTATACAACTGCCACAGTCCTAGAAGAGAGCGAGATAGCGGCTTCGATGAGGTCGCTGAAATTTTTTACGGCTTTCGGTACCATTTAATACTCCATAAGTTTTTCTTCGCCGCGCAGGACTCGGAGCGCGCCCAGCGCCAGCGCCTTCATCTCATCTTCACCCGGAAAAACATACACCGGAGCTATAAATGCTACCCTTTCCCTGATCCACTCAACAAGAATATCTGACCCCGCAAGCCCACCGGTAATCGCGATCGCATCAATATTACCCTTAAGTACTGTCGACATCGCGCCTATCTCCTTTGCGATTTGATAAGCCATTGCCTCGAAGACTTCTCGAGCTCTGTCGTCACCGTGCAATATGCGGTCCTCCACCTCGTGCGCTGAATTAGTGCCGAGATAAGCGCTCAGGCCTCCCTTTCCCATCACTATCCTGCGCGCTTGGCCCTCTGAATATTTCCCCGAGTAACAAAGACCTATGAACTGTTGAAGTGGAAGCCCCCCCGTCCTTTCGGGTGAGAACGGCCCGTCACTCGATGCGTCATTGGCGTCCACAATCCTTCCTCCGACGA
>JAJYGB010000079.1 GCA_021785235.1 Bacteroidota bacterium | reverse complement strand
CTAGGAACAGAAGAACGCAATGACAGACAACAAACGTATCTCGATATGGTTCTTCATCGGAACTCTACTCCTCCTGTACGGCATCATAATAACATGCGCGAGCATATATGAAGCCGGTCATCCGGACTTCGGAAGAGAAACAGTCCTTCAGAATATGCATTTCGGAATCTGGTGGGGAATCCTCTTGATTATAATTGGACTCATCTACTTCATCGGATTCCGACCCTGGAAGAAAAACGCCAACACATAAAGTTAGATTGACCCGATGCTTTGCCGGGAATGAAACAAACTGATTGGAGAAGAGCTATCATGAAAATATCGATCCTAATAGTAAGCGTGGCAGTAATGTCAGCAGTGGCATTCTGCCAACCAAACAAAAAGGCTGGAGACATGATTCAGAAGGAAGCATTCGGAAAATTACCCGACGGACGCGAAGCATATCTCTACACACTTGAGAACAAATCGAGGATGGTCGTTAAAATCAGCGACTACGGAGCGACAATAGTTTCCATACTTGTCCCCGACAAGAACGGCAAGATGGGAGATGTGACGTTCGGATACGCTAACGTTTCAGGATATGTAAACGGATCCCAGTTCTACGGTGCTACGATTGGAAGATATGCCAACCGCATCGCCAGGGGATCATTTAAACTCGATGGAAAGGTCTATCATCTGCCGATCAACAACGGCCTAAATACTCTTCACGGCGGCCCCGCCGGGTTCTACAAGCAACTTTGGACGCCGGAACCGATGGAAACCAAAGAAGGTCCCGCGATAAAACTCACATATGTCAGTAAAGACGGTGAAGAGGGTTACCCGGGGACTCTCACTGCGACCGTGACATTTACGCTTAAGAACGATAACTCGCTCGAAATCCATTACACCGCGAAGACCGATAAACCTACCGTCATCAACATGACGAACCATAGCTACTTCAATCTCAGCGGCGATCCAACGAAGAGTATTCTCGACGAAGAATTGATGATCAATGCGAACAAGTATACTCCGGTCGACACCACCCAGATTCCAACAGGGCAGATGGTTACGGTCGCCAATACTCCGATGGACTTCCGAAAACTGACGATCATTGGCGCCCGGATCAACGAAAACAATGAGCAGTTGAAAATAGGCCACGGCTACGACCTCAACTGGGTCCTTAACGATTACAACAAGAAAATCCGAAAAGCTGCCGAGGTGTATGATCCTACGAGCGGTCGGGTGCTTGATGTTTATACCGATCAGCCGGGAATTCAATTTTACAGCGGCAATTTCCTCGATGGCTCCCAAGTAGGCAAAAGGGGAATATCTTACAAATTCAGAACTGCACTCTGTCTGGAAACGCAACATTTTCCCGATTCGCCCAACGAGCCGAAATTCCCGTCAGCAGCTCTGCTTCCTGGTAAGACGTACAACACAACGACGATCTTCAAATTCTCGGTGAAGAAATAAGCCTCGCGGCAATTGGCCGCGTTTCTTGCACACACGAGACTCGAGTAACCGTGGAGGCCGCTGACACAACCATCACCGCGGTCGCGTGATTATACAAAGAGGGAGAAATGAGGAGTTACGTAATAGGTCTGGATTTCGGAACTAATTCCTGCCGATCATTGATCGTGGATACGGCTGACGGCAGAGAATTGGCGTCTAATGTTTTCCCGTATCCCTCGGGCAGAGACGGCGTCATTGTCGATGCTTCCGACCCCAACCTCGCCAGACAAAACCCCGCGGATTATCTCGAAGGTATCGTGGTGACAGTCAGGGGGGCATTGAAAGAAGCCAGGAGGAATAACAGTGATTTTGCGCCGCAAGGTGTCGTCGGTATCGGCGTGGATACGACCGGAAGCAGTCCGATGCCGATTGACTCCCGGGGACAGCCACTCTGTTTCAGCGACGAGTACAAGGATAATCCTGCAGCATATGTCTGGCTGTGGAAGGACCATACGAGTTACCAGGAAGCGGCTCGCATCACCGAGCTCGCAGCGCAAATTCGACCTCACTACCTTGGAAAGATCGGGGGCGTCTATTCGTCCGAATGGTGGTGGAGCAAAATTCTGCATTGCAGAAACGTCGCAAGAGATGTCTTCGATGCAGCCTACAGTTGGGCCGAGATATGCGACTGGATCCCAGCAAATCTTACCGGAGATCTCGACCCGATTAGGATGAAACGCGGCGTTTGTGCTGCCGGCCACAAGGCTATTTTTAACTCCGGCTGGAATGGATTGCCGGATGAAGAATTTCTCGCTGCCCTCTCGCCGGGATTGGAGAACCTCCGAAAACGTTTGTACCAGACTGCTTACACGTCCGATACCCGGGCAGGTTTCCTGTCCAGCGAGTGGGCTCAGAAGCTGGGTTTGTCGACAAACGTGGCCGTCTCGGTCGGCGCTTTCGACGCGCACATGGGCGCCGTGGGAGCCGACATTGCACCCGGCACGCTCGTGAAGATCATGGGCACAAGTACGTGCGATATCATGGTCTCTCCTTCAACCGAGAATCTGAAGGATATCCCCGGAGTGTGCGGGATAGTTGACGGATCAGTCATGAACGGGTACTACGGCATCGAGGCAGGTCAATCCGCTGTGGGCGACATTTTCCTCTGGTTCGTCAATAACCTTGTTCCCGAAAAATACGGTAAAACAACAGACCAGAAATTTAAGAGCTTGAACGAGTCCGCATCGAGGCTGAAACCGGGAGAAACCGGCTTACTCGCCCTGGACTGGAACAACGGCAACAGGACCGTCCTGGTCGATGTACGCCTTACGGGACTGCTTCTCGGCCAGACTCTTCATACCGAGCCACATGAAATTTACCGGGCCCTTCTTGAGGCCACTGCTTTCGGCGCCCTCGAAATAATAAATCGCATCGAGGAATACGGGGTACCGATCAAGGAAGTAGTTAATTGCGGAGGCCTGGCAAGCAAGAATCCATTTCTCATGCAGATTTACGCCGACATAACCGGCAGGCCGATGAAGATCTCGCGAAGTGATCAGACGCCGGCTTTGGGAGCGGCTATCTTCTCCGCGGTCGCGGCGGGGAGGAAAGCCGGAGGCTATGATTCCGTGGTAGAGGCACAAAAAGCTATGACGGGTTCCGGGGCGGTTTTCGAACCCGTCCCGGAGAATCACGAAATCTACAAAAGACTTTACTCGTTGTATAACCAATTGCACGATGCCTTTGGTACGCAAGCGTCGTCGGGCAAAATGTATAATGTCATGAAGGACCTGCTCGACATCAGAGACAAAGTCAGGAGGAGTAGTAATGCTTGAACAACTGAGGGCGGATGTCTGCAAGGCTAATATCGAGCTCGTAACGCATGGGCTTGTGGTCCTTACGTGGGGAAATGTAAGCGGCGTGGACAGGAACTCCGGCCTCATCGTGATTAAGCCCAGCGGCGTCGAATATGAACGGATGACGCCTGATGATATGGTTGTTGTTAATCTGAAGGGGGAAGTTGTAGAGGGGAAGAAACGTCCCTCGTCCGATACTCCGACACACATAGAATTGTACAAAGCGTTCCCGCGAATCGGCGGCATAACTCACACGCATAGTACCAACGCAACCGCATTTGCCCAAGCGTCCAAGGAAATACCGTGCCTCGGGACAACGCACGCCGATCACTTTGCGGGTCCGGTGCCCGTGACGCGCTTCCTGACCGAGAGTGAAGGCGAAGCCGGTTATGAATTGAATACAGGAACGGTAATTGTCGAAAAGTTCAGAGAGTATGATTACGAGACGATTCCGGCTGTATTGGTTGCAGGGCACGGCCCCTTTTGCTGGGGTAAAACCCCCGGTGACTCCGTCAAGAACGGAGTGATACTTGAACGGGTGGCCGAAATGGCTCTCAAGACTCTCTCACTAAATCCACGCGTAGAAGATTTGCCGGAACACATCATGAACAAACACTTTCGGCGAAAGCACGGTAAGGACGCATACTATGGCCAGGAGTGAATTTGACAGGTGGATTCCGACGGCCAGGCATGGCATGAGAACCGGCGATTCGCACTAAGCCACAGAAGAGTCATGAAGGGCTTCTGACTTTCTAATTTGAGAAATTGAATATGGGATTGACATATGATTGATTTGAAACAAAACGAGGTCTGGTTCGTGACAGGAAGCCAGCATCTGTACGGTCCGGAAACGTTAAAACAGGTGGACAGGGATTCGGAGATTATTGTGAACGGCCTAAATGCATCGGGAAATATCCCGGTCAGATTAGTCT
>JAJYGB010000198.1 GCA_021785235.1 Bacteroidota bacterium | reverse complement strand
CGGCGGCCGCGAGCATGCTATCGTGGATGCGGTATCGCGTGAGAATGATGCGCAG
Source organism: Bacteroidota bacterium (assembly GCA_021785235.1). The sequence continues at coordinate 4,162 of JAJYGB010000198.1, read as the reverse complement.
ATTTATTGCGCCCCCGGGAATGCCGGCATCGCGAACCAGGCCGAGCTCGTCGACATCAAAGCAGATGATGTCTCGCGGCTGCTTCGATTCGTGGACGACGGCCGGATCGACTTCACCGTAGTCGGCCCAGAAGTACCGCTGGCGGCGGGTATCGTCGATGCTTTCGAGTCGCGAGGAAAAGCGGTCTTCGGTCCGAAGAAGCTTGCCGCGCGGCTCGAGACGAGCAAGGTGTTCGCGAAAGAGTTCATGAAGCGATGGAAGATCCCGACCGCTGAGTTTCGGTCCTTCACGATACAGCAGCAAAGTGAACTCATCGACTATCTGAAGCGCTCGTCGTATCCACTGGTGTTGAAGGCGGACGGACTTGCGGCTGGTAAGGGCGTATCAATCGTTGAATCGGCTAAAGATGCCGAGGGCGAACTCGAGAGACTGTTCGTGAAGAAGGTCTTCGGCGGAGCTGGTGAGAGAGTTGTCGTCGAGGAGTTTATGACAGGTTTAGAGGCGTCCGTTTTTGCCATCACAGACGGAAAGGATTACGTAGTCCTCCCGCCGGCGCAAGATCACAAACGCGCCGGTGATAACGACACCGGCAAAAATACCGGTGGCATGGGCGCATTCGCCCCGACACCGTTCGTCGGTGAGCGCGAGATGGCGGCAATAAGATCGGAAGTCATCGAGAAAGTAATCCAGGGAACAGCCGCGGAAGGTTACCCATTCAAGGGATGCCTCTACTGTGGAATGATGCTGACTCCGGATGGACCGAAGGTTGTCGAGTTCAATGTGAGGTTCGGCGATCCGGAAACACAGGCGGTCCTTCAACTTATCGATTCGTCAGTCCTCGGGCTGCTCGAAGCAAGTGCGAACAGATCGATCGGGTCGTACCGGCTTAACTTGAATGGCGCCGCTTCGGTCTGTGTCATCGCGGCGTCGAAAGGATATCCCGATTACCATGAGAACGGAAAAGAAATTACAGGTCTGGATGTGAAGCGTCAGAACGTAAAGGTTCTCCACTCAGGGTCGAAGTTGTCCGATGGCAAAGTAGTCACCTCTGGAGGAAGAGTCTTGGGCGTGACGGGGATCGACACTGCGGGGAGCGTAACGAAAGCAGCGGAGCTCGCCTACAAGCATCTGAATCATGTTCGCTTCGACGGTATGTTCTACCGCCATGACATTGGAAGAAGTGCAATAGAAAATGAAGCTAAGAAAGGAAATTCGCATTGAAGATTCTCGTGACCGGCGGAGCCGGATTTATTGGTTCGAATATTGTTGACGCTTACCTGGCCGCCGGGCATGAAGTGTTCGTCCTGGATGACCTTAGCTCGGGAGTTGTCGAAAACCTCAGCCCCAAGGCGAAGTTTTTTCAGATGGACATACGTGATCCAAAAGTTGAAAAGATATTTGAAGAGAATAAATTTGACGTCATGAACCATCTTGCCGCCCAGATGGATGTTAGGAAGTCAGTGGCCGATCCGGTGTTCGATTCAACTGTAAACGTAACCGGAACGCTTAACCTTCTTGAGAATTGTCACAAACATGGAGTTAAGAAGGTCGTTTTCTCCTCAACAGGAGGGGCGATTTACGGAGAGCAGGACTATTTCCCGGCAGACGAAAGCCATCCAACCAGGCCTCTTTCCCCGTACGGAATTGCGAAGCTGGCCGTTGAGAAGTATCTCTTCTTTTATAATGCCGTTCACGGCATGGACTATGTTGTCTTGCGATATGCAAATGTGTATGGCCCGAGACAGAACCCGCATGGGGAGGCGGGAGTGGTGGCCATATTTTCGAGTAAGCTGCTGAAGGGTGAAGAACCCGTCATAAACGGAGACGGCAAACAGACGCGGGATTACACCTACGTAGGCGATGTCGTCAGAGCCAATGTCCTCGCGCTCGAATATCGGAAATCTGATATATTCAATATCGGTACGGGGAAGGAAACGGATGTGAACGTGCTATATCGGAAATTGAGAGATGCCGTCGGGTCTAAGGCGGCCGAGAAGCACGGTCCGGCGAAAGCGGGAGAGCAAATGAGAAGCGTCATTGATCACTCAAAGGCAAAGAACATCCTCGGGTGGGAGCCCAAGGTTAGTTTAGATGAAGGTATCAAGCTGACAGTGGACTTCTTCAGGCATAAGATAAAAGGCAATGCCTGAAACTGAGCTCGTCCGGAGACTTTTCGCCGCCGACAGGCTTGCGGTCGCGAAAGCTATCTCTTCCGTGGAGAATCAGGACGAGCGCCACCTTGATTTACTAAACTCGATACAGTCGCGCTTGGGAAACGCGTACCGTGTTGGGATCACTGGACCGCCGGGTGCCGGGAAGAGCACGCTCGTGAGTAAGCTGGCAAAATCTCTGAACGATACCGGGAGCCGTGTAGGGATTATTGCTGTCGATCCGACTAGCCCGTTTACGGGAGGTGCATTGCTCGGCGATAGAGTCAGGATGATGGAGCTTAGCTCGCGCGCGGGTATTTTCGTCAGGAGCATGGCCACGAGGGGGAGCCTTGGCGGACTTAGCAAGACCACTCAGCTTGCTGCTGACGTTCTCGACGCGGCAGGCTACGACTTTGTTTTCCTCGAGACGGTAGGAGTCGGACAGTCGGAGCTAGATATTGTGGAAGCAGCTGATACCACGATAGTAGTTCTCACGCCGGAGGCCGGGGATTCTGTCCAGGCTATGAAAGCCGGGCTTATGGAGATTGCGGATCTGTTTGTTCTCAACAAGGCGGACAGACCGGGGGTGGATCAATCTTATAACGCCATTCTCACAATGCTTCAAATCTCCGGAGGCGAGATTGGCCGACATGCGGATGCGGATTCATGGACGCCATTTGTCGTTAAGACGGTGGCGAGTGAGGGGAGAGGGATCGATGAAGTCTCTAAGGCGGTGGACAAACACCGCCGCTATCTTACCGACACCCATAAGCTTATTTTGAAACGGAGGGATCGGGCCAGAAGGATTGTCCTTGATATTGTCGAGGAAAACTTGCAAAAGAAGTTCTGGACGGAGGAGCGTCTGTCGAAACTGGAAGACAGACTGGAGCTTGTACTTACGAACAAGTTGTCTGCGATACAACTCGCTGAAGAACTGACCAAAGACTAAGAGCTTCTCCCAAAAGGCGAAGCGTGTTCAAGGTACCAGAAGACCTTAAAACAAAAGGATCGGCTGATGGACTTCAATCTCACCCAGGAAAACGTACAAGTCCGTGAACTGGCGCGGAATTTTGCACGGACGGAAATCAAACCAGTTGTAATGAAATACGATGAGGCCCAGGAATTTCCGCTGGAGCTGATGCACAAGTTAGGAGACCTCGGTTTTCTCGGTGTCACCATACCAGAAAAGTATGGCGGAGGGGGGTTGAGCTATGTGGATTATTGCAGTATCGTTGAAGAAATTTCCCGCGTTGATCCATCGATTGGACTTTCGGTAGCCGCGCATAACGGCTTGTGTACCGCGCATTTATACACCTTTGCCGGTGAAGATCTCAAGCGGAAGTATGTCCCCGATCTGGCCTCTGGGAGGAATATCGGAGCGTGGGGATTAACGGAACCTTCGAGCGGAAGCGACTCCGGTTCCATGCGAACGGTGGCGGTATGCGACGGGAATTTCTACGTGCTGAATGGAAGCAAGCAATTTACGACACATGGCTCGGTAGGCGACACGTTTGTCGTAATGGCATTGACGGATCCACCCAAACGAAAGAAGGGGATCAGCGCTTTCGTGTTCAAGAGAGGAATCGAAGGCTTTTCTGTTGGCCATAAGGAAAACAAGCTCGGCATGCGGGCGAGCGACACGTCGACCATGATATTCCAAGACTTGAGGATACCCAGGGACAATCTGATTGGTGATGAAGGAGAGGGCTTTACTCAAGCGTTGCAAATTCTCGACGCGGGACGGATTGGCATTGCTGCACTCGCCGTCGGCTTGGCGCAGGGCGCTCTCGACGCAAGTGTCAAATATGCCAGAGAGCGCGTGCAATTTGGAAAGACGCTCGCCGAATTTCAGGCTATACAATGGAAGATCTCTGAAATGGGGACGCGAATCGAAGCGGCAAGACTTCTGACTTATGAGGCCGCCTATCTGAAGGACCACGGAAAGAATATCAACCTTGCAGCGGCGACCGCCAAGTATTTCGCGAGCGAGACTGCCGTGAAATGTGCCGAAG
>JAJYGB010000264.1:2687-4218 GCA_021785235.1 Bacteroidota bacterium | reverse complement strand
CTTGAGACCGCGGCGAGCGCACTGATGCCGGGAGGAAAATTAATCTTCACGATCCTGAACACACTGTTTCCGCTCTTCCATTCCGTGAAGGACTTTATGGACGCCAACGCAGGCGAGTAAGTGATAAAGTATGACGGCTTGAGTTTCGACCTCATGACAATCAGAGACCACAATATCACCAGTGTCGACGACGACTCCGGTGTCGCGCGAGAATTACGGTGCGACGAGCGTTACTACGCTCCGTCAGAAATCACCTTGATGCTGTCGTCGCTCGGAATCAGGACAATTGGCATATTCGGTGCAGAATTGGGAGCGTTCAGCAAGAAGGACAGACTCATGACCGAGGACTTCGAGATACTCGTCGTCGCGGAGAAGTAACTCCCATTAGTGGCTATTGAGGGTTAAGATTCCCGAAGGAAGGATGAATCCCGGAGCCGCGATCTAGCTATCAGCTCTTTGCGAATTCGAGCAGTACACGGGATGTCGAGGCGCTATTCGGTATTTGTATTCTTAATCAGGCACGACTAAACTAAAGGCACGCTTTGAAAATGAGCGGAGTAGCATAAAGCCCAAATTACTTAAGGTCTCGAAACATCAGTGAACACATTACTCTACATTCAACACGTCGCTTACGAAACGCAAGGAAGCATACTCGACTGGGCGAAAGAAAACGGAGTTCGCGTTTCATCGACGAGACTCTACGAAGACGATTCCTTCCCCGATCTCTCAATGTTTGATTCGCTTGTCATCATGGGAGGACCTATGGGTGTTTACGACGAGAACAAATTTGGCTGGCTCAATCGCGAGAAGCGTTTCGTCGAAAAAGCCATCAAAGCTAAGAAGAACATATTGGGCATTTGTCTCGGTGCACAGTTACTCGCCGAAGTGCTCGGCGCTCCGGTGAGAAAAAACGGACATAGAGAGATAGGGTGGTTTCCGATAATGACCACTAAGGAAAACAAAGGTGTTGCGGCAACCGGGTTCCTCCCCGAAAGCCTTACCGCTTTCCATTGGCACGGAGAGACGTTCGATCTCCCTTCCGGTTCCATCAGAATCGCTTTATCAGAAGCTTGCGGGAACCAGGGATTCGTACTGGATGAGCGGATAGTCGGGCTTCAGTTTCATCTCGAAGTCACCGAGAAGTCGCTTGACGAGATGGTAAGAAACGGCAGACATGAACTCGCGCCGGACAAATATGTTCAGGACGGACAGACCATACTATCCAATAGAAATTCAATAAAGACCGATAACGATTATATGTCGATTATGCTGAATAATCTGAGCGGGGATCCTGAAGAAATCGATCCCGCGAGTATGTAAATCGGATGATGCTTCTTACCTCTTGAAATAAATTACCGTATCGGGAATAGGAATAGGTTTGTTCCCGACCCCCGGCCCTTCGTATTTCACCTCCAAGCCATCACTTCCCTGCGATTGGAAATAACCGACGCGTATTCGATGAAACCCTTTCTCAAGAGCTATGATGCCGTGTTCCTCCGTCATTCCATGAAGCCCATCATTTTTTACAACG
>JAJYGB010000264.1:1804-2677 GCA_021785235.1 Bacteroidota bacterium | reverse complement strand
TAAAGGTTGCTCCCATCATCCGAGCTAGTGTAAAAAGTATAAACCCCGGTCACCGGTACATAGACATATCCCATGTACTCTATCGCGTAGTACTGAAGCGCTCTCTTCTTCGGCAGGGCAAAATCCGGCATGACTGATTCCCGCACAGGCTTGAGATTAGTGAAATCGGGCACCGAGGTCCATTCGCCCGTGAAATATTTGTACTCGACGCCGCTGGAAGGACCATTTAGAGAAACCGCCGGCTTCGCTTCCAATTTTGTGAATGTCGCCGAAGATGTTCCGCTGACCGCTTGGCCGTCACGGAAATAACAGGCGGTCACCGTCATGGGATCAGTGATCGTGACGGGATGTGAATAGAGCGGTGAGCCGACGGTGGGCGTCTGCCCGTCCAGAGTATAACGAATCTCGGTCCCCGGTGCGGGGCTGATCGTGAAAACCGTCGATGACAGAAACGATTTCATCATCGGACCTACTACAGGTGGATTATAGACTACCGGTTTACCCGCAAACTCGAGCGCCACAACCGTGCAAATCTTGTCTGGCTCCCGATCCGGGACATTGACGACCAGAGCATCCCCGCGGCGACTTACCTTCAACGTGGTTCTCTCCTTGTCGGAAAGAATAAATGCGCGCTCCGGCTTGCTATGAACCCCATGGATCACAAGCTTACCATCTTTGGGCCAGTCGAACACTTCGAAGAATAATTTTCCGGGCTTCTGCGTGCAGCGCCCCCATGGAAGCTGAGTCGTGAAGGGACTTGCCGTCGTTCCGTAAATCGCCTCTCCGTTGGCTTTCAACCACGTCTCCATCGTATCGAGGCGGTCCACCTCTGGCTTCGGGATTACCCCCATTGCGGTCGGTCCAACGTTCAGG
>JAJYGB010000264.1:0-1794 GCA_021785235.1 Bacteroidota bacterium | reverse complement strand
TAATTGCCACCCTTGCTGGCTATGTCTATGAGGTTGCGAATTAACGTCTCAGAAGATTTGAAATTGCTGTCGGCCGCGTTGTATCCCCAGTCGTCGTTTATTGTCATGCAGGTCTCCCAATAGTGGCCGGGTATACCATTAGGAGGAATCTGCTGTTCATGCGTCTCATAATCTCCCGCACCCGTGAGCCTATTGTTGATTATCAGGCTCGGATCGAGTTTGTGAAGGTAATTGTAGATATCTTTTCCGTCTTTAGGTGTCCAACCTTCCATCCATCCGCCGTCAAACCACATGATCTGGGGATGATACTGGGTGATCAGTTCTCTAAGCTGAGTTTTCATGTATTTGATATACGCGCCCTTCTTCCCAGGCTTGAAGTGGGTCGGGTTGTAGGTCGGATGCTCAGGATTAGGATCGCTCGCTCCCTGATAAGGGCTATGCCAATCCATGATAGAGTAATAGGTGCCGAAGTGAACGCCGTACTTACGGCACGCCGCGCTCAGAGCCTTCAACGGGTCCTTGTGCCATGGCGTATCTTTCACGACGTTGTAGTTTGTGGCTTTTGTGTTGAACATACAGAAACCGTCGTGGTGCTTTGATGTAATGACCAGATATTTCATGCCTGCATTCTTTGCGATCTTCACCCAAGTGTCGGCGTTGAACTTGATCGGGTCAAATTCCTTCGCATATTTCTCGTAGACGGCACGCGGGACATGGCCGTTGTTCATATACCATTCCGCGTGAGCGGGGACTGAATATATTCCCCAGTGGATGAACATTCCGAAGCGCGCATGCGCCCACCATCTCATTCGTACGCTGTCCTGATGCGTGGTTGTTTGAGCGAAAGATCTCGTGACGCCGACTGGCTGAAGTAGGCAAACGGCTGCAAATGCCATTACGCCGATAACTTTAATGAGGTAAGAGTGTTTCATCGTCTCTCTCTGGTTGATTTACTGATTTGGCGATGTGTCCGCCGGGTTCAATGAAGGCTCGTACAGCGGTTCAATAGCTCCATCAATGTTCGGTACAATTGTACCAATTTATTCCCTCTTTGTCAATGAAATCCCGGACATTTGATTTTAAAAAGAGACGATCCTACATTTCCCATGTCAGATGGCACGGGCTAAGGCGAATCCCTTCGACTTCCTGCCGCTCCCGTTTTCAAGTACCACTCTCAACCAGCGATGCGCCTCCGTTTCAAGAAAACTCCCGTGTCATGTTTTTTTGCGAATCCAAAACAGAAGGAGACTGTCATGAGCAGAAGCGAAGAACAGTCAAGCGAATGCTGCCCTAAGTTCGACAAAGCACCATGGGACGAAAAGACCTTCCAGTGGATCGACAAGCATTTTATCAGAGACACGATCCCGCAGTTCATGCATATCCCATTGCCCGGCACCATCAAACGAACCATGGGAAAGATGTGGAGGAAGGCGCAGGAGTCGCAAGCCACACCTGAGATGAATGACTTCATCGCGATGGCATACGATCCATCGCCGTGGAGATCGGAATTTTATGTCGCGGTCACAAAAGACGTTCCAGGTGAGGACAACGTTAAACTATCGGGGACATTCATGACGAAGGTATTTGACGGGCCGTATAATGCCGTTCCGAAGTGGATCAAAGAAATGGATAGCTACGTCGAGGCTAACGGCAAGAGGACCAAGAAATACTATTTCTATTACACAACCTGTCCGAAGTGCGCGAAGAAGTACGGCCACAACTACGTGGTTGCCTTCGCGGAACTGAAATAGCGTCGGTCGCGGCTTTGGTAACGCGGGGCGGGGTTGCCCTCTA
>JAJYGB010000001.1 GCA_021785235.1 Bacteroidota bacterium | reverse complement strand
TCGCGAGGGCAATAGAGGAAAAAGATCCCACACTTCTGGGAAAGGAGATAGAAATCCTATCTGTGGCGTTGAAGAACGCAACGCAGAAAGAGAGACAGATACTCGGGATGATTGGGAAATAGAACTAGCTCATGACGTCGGGGACGCAGAGACACGGTCAGATTCACAGAGTCGCCTGATTCTCTGTGTCACCTGATGCCCCTTGCTGCGTGAGGAAAATCAAGGTTCGGACGAAAGGCGTTTGGAGAAGACAATCTGCTGCTTAGTCTCCTCAAACCCAAGGCGATGATAAAAGTTTCGCGCCGCTGTCCTGACGATATTTGTGCGAACCCTTACACTTTGATGGCCGAGAGCAGCACCCCAATCCTCGGCTTCTTTAACCAGCCTTCTACCAATTCCTTTGTCGCGCGCAGCCTCATCGACTAAAAGACCGGCAATCTCCGGCGATTCTCCCGATTCTATCGTTTCTCTGATACTGACCTGGATCCAGCCCGCTATGAAGGAATTGATTTCGGCAACAAACGCAGCAGTGTCGATTTTCTCCGAAAGTTTTTGAAGTCGGCGCTTCACCATTTCACTCGAGACACTATAGCCGAGCTGGATGCACAATTCTGTGATGCGGTCAGAGTCAGCCGGCGTCGCGCGCCGGATCGCTATTTTGTTCGAATCCACTTTGTTGCCTCGATTTCTAATTTTTCAGGATTATGACTTAAGGACACCCGTATTTCCGGCCACGCGAATTCGCTCCTCCGGAATCCAATTCGACCTATTCTGATGAACATCGGTCTGATCACGATTGTTCCGAAGACACTCTTTCTTCGCCCTCCATTAATTATATTTATAGTTCACAAACGAAGGCAACTATTGTTAAGCGCTAAGGACATAACGATACAATTTGGGGAACGATATCTATTCCACGACGTCTCGTTCACAGTCGGCGCACACGACAGAATCGGGCTCGTCGGCTCGAACGGCGCGGGAAAATCGACACTTCTCAGGATACTAGCGGATATTTCAAAACCTGACAGCGGCAGCATTAATAAGGCGCACTACGTTACAGTCGGCTACCTTCCGCAGGAGGGCATAGCTTCGTCGGGAAAGACACTCTACGACGAGGCCGAGACTGCCTTTGAAGACGTGCTACAGGTCAGTGGGGAGATCGAAGAGGCACGAGCACGGCTCGAGCAGCTCGATCCCTCGACTAGCGAACACGCGGACACACTCGAGATATTCGGGGAACTTCAACATAAGCTTGAGGGTCTCGACGCGTTCAGGATGAAGTCGAAGATCGAACAGGTGTTGACCGGCCTCGGTTTTTCGGCCGATGATTTCAGCCGGATGACCGACGAGTTCAGCGGCGGATGGCAAATGAGAATCGAGATGGCGAAGCTCCTGCTCAGAGAGCCGTCCGTGCTCCTCCTCGACGAGCCTACAAACCATCTCGACATCGAATCGCTGCAGTGGCTCGAAGAAAAGCTTCAGGGGTACGACGGTGCCGTCGTACTAGTCTCGCACGATCGCGCATTTCTCGACAACCTGACCAGGAAAACCTGGGCTTTAAGCATGGGAAAGCTCTCAGAATACTCCGGCAACTTTTCGTTCTATGAAAAGGAAAAGGAAGTCCGGCGCGAGCAGCAGATTAACGCGTACAAGAACCAGCAGCAGCAGATCAAACAGACCGAACAATTCATCGAGCGCTTCAGATACAAAGCCACGAAGGCGCGCCAGGTTCAGAGCAGGATAAAGCAACTGGAGAAGATCGAGTTTATCGAGATCGAAGATGAGGAAGATGAAATCCATTTTCATTTTCCGCAGGCGCGACCGAGCGGCAGCATTGTCACCGAGTTGAAGGGTATACAGAAGAGCTACGGCACCAAACAGGTGTTTGGCGGTTTGAATTTCACAATCGAACGAGGTGACAAAATCGCAGTCGTTGGGGTGAACGGCGCGGGAAAATCCACATTCGTACGGATACTTGCAGGCGCGGAGCCATTTGACTCGGGCGAAATAATCACAGGCTATAATGTTGCTCCGTCTTATTTTGCCCAGCACCAGGCCGAGGAACTCGACCTGTCAAGCAGTGTACTGGGAGTTGTCGACAGTGTGGCCAAGGGTGAACTGCGGACCAAACTGAGAACTATACTCGGTGCATTCCTGTTCCGGGGGGACGACGTCTTCAAGAAGGTGTCGGTCCTCTCCGGCGGTGAGAAGAGCCGTCTTGCTCTGGCAAAGATGCTCCTTCAACCCGCAAACTTCCTTATAATGGACGAGCCGACCAACCACCTCGATATGCGGTCAAAGAAAGTCCTGCAGGATGCCCTGAAGGAATTCGAAGGGACGTTTGTAATCGTCTCACATGACCGTGCATTCCTCGATCCTCTGGTGAACAAAGTGGCGGAGTTCGGTCATGGCAGCGTCAGGACATTCACGGGAAACGTATCCGATTATCTTTACAAGAAGAGAGCGGAAGCGGAGTCGGCCCGCGCGGGTACGAGTCATTCGCAGGGAGGAACACGGAACAAGGGAGCCCGCCTGAGTGCGGAAACCCGCCCCGGTACGCAAGCATGGGACGCGGATCTATCAACGAAGGAACGCCGGCGCACCGAGGCCGAGAAGCGAGAAGAGCTGTCGAGAAGGGTTCGACCTCTCAAGAATGAATTGAAGAGAGTCGAGGACGACATCGAGCGGATGGAAAGACGGAGGAAGGAGATCGAAAGCAGGATGGCAGATCCGGGTTTTTATCGAAACGCTGTCGAAGCCAAAGAAGCGTCTATCGAATACAAAAATCTAGAGAAGGAACTGGAGAAGAGGTATTCCCGCTGGAGCGAGCTCACGCTAGAAATAGAAAATGCGGCCAGGGTTTGAGCCGGTGAACTCCCACCTGAAGCAGATTCAGTCTCTGAAAGGTAATGGGGGATTTCGCTTTATTTCTTGAAAGTTAACGGTTAGATTCTTTCTGCATCACGCCACACGACCCGGCGAAAACCGGCCGCACATAGTGATGCGGAAGAGAATTCACTTAAGGTTTAGCATGAGAAGGACGAAGAGGATATACCGTAAGTGCCTTTCCAGGCGAATCGAGACAAAGCACGCATGTGAAGTGGGGGTTTATCTTCCACAGACTTCAAACATCATCGATTTCATCCGTGATGGAGTCAGGTCGACGCTGGTCGAGCCGGATCCCCGGAGCCTCAAGGCAATTCGGGAATACTTTGGAGAGACGAAGAACATCACCGTATTCCCCGTCGCTGTATTCGACCACGACGGCACGGTTGAACTCATCCAGCGGAACGCATCCACCTTCGTGAGCTCACTTCCCTCTTCTCCCGCCGTCGTCAACGACCGCTATGCAGTCACCGAAAGAGACAAGTTCTCCGTCGAATGCCGGACTTTTGACGGGATTGACGACGGCACAATCGATCTGCTGAGTGTAGACATCGAAGGAAGCGAATGGTACGTCATCAAGCACATGCGGAGCCGTCCCAAGGTTGTCTCGCTCGAAACCCACGGTAAAAAATACGTTAATCCTTTCATCGACGAGCTAAGCAGGTGGATGACGGACAATGGTTACTCCATTTGGTACAAAGACAACACGGACACTGTCTTTGCAAAAAGCGACACTGTGATGATCTCGTTTCTGGAGAGGGGCGGCTTAGTCATCCGAAATGCGGTGATCAACTTCAGCAAATACAAGCGGACCTTGAAAGATAGATTTATTACCCGGTCACGCGCTAAACAGCCTGGTTAGCAATAATAGCGATTGCCGGTCTGTACGCACGCGGATTTGGCTTCCATGGCGTTGATATGGATACGTGGAGTTCGTTAAGGACTGACTCTACGAAGCAAAAGACCCCGCTTGAGAGAACTGATCCTTTAAAGAAAACCCCCCGCTGAAAAACAGCGGGGTGCTCAATTCAACCGTGAACTTAGCAAAGAGCGCTAAGTTGACTTGAATTGGCACCGGCAACGACGCGATCACTTCCATTACTCACAAAACAAAAAGCCCCGTTCAAATGAACGGGGCTTTCTCAAAAATTCCCGGCAACGACCTACTCTCCCAGCCAGTTACCCAACCAGTACCATCGGCTCTGAGGGGCTTAACTGCCGTGTTCGGAATGGGAACGGGTGTTTCCCCCTCGATATAGTCACCGGAAAAAAACTTCTGACAATTTGGGAATCCAGAATAGTGGAACACTATTCTGGACGAGTTTGAAACAATTT
>JAJYGB010000373.1 GCA_021785235.1 Bacteroidota bacterium | reverse complement strand
GAAACGGATCGTCGCGGGACACCTCTGGGTGTTCAGCAACGAGATCGGAAAGATTGAAGGAACGCCACGCGTGGGAGAAGTCGTGGAAGTTAGAAGCGCGAGGAACGACCTCCTTGGTTTTGGTTTCTACAATCCAGGAACCCTCATATCGGTTAGACTCTTCTCAAAGAAATTCATAGAACCTGATAAGAAATTCTATGTCGAGCGGCTGAGTTCCGCGCTGGAGCTTCGCCGCCGCCTCTTCCCTTCAAACTTCTACCGGCTCGCGTACGGTGAAAGTGATTTCCTGCCTGGGCTGATCATCGACAGGTTCGACACACTCTTCAGCGTCCAGATCTTTTCAGCCGGCATCGAGATGAGAAAAGAAATGGTGATCGAGGCAATCAAGGAGATATTTTCCCCGGACGCCATTTATGAAAGAAACGAGAGTCAGACCAGGTTACTGGAGGGACTTCAACAAACGAAGGCTGTCGTGCACGGCGAAGAAAAAAGCGTGGACTACGACGAAGATGGAGTTGCCTTCAGAATTAACCCGTACCTCGGACAGAAGACTGGCTTTTACTTTGACCAGCGGCTGAATAGGATATTCTCCAGGCGATTCGCTGAAGGAGCGAAAGTGCTCGACCTTTATTCGAACGAAGGTGGGTTCGCTTTGAACCTTGCTCGTTCAGGAGCCGCCTCCGTTCGCGCGGTGGACGCGTCCGAACAGGCAATCGCGTCGGTCAGGTCGAACGCCGAGCTGAATCAGTTACCGAATATCGAAGCGGAAACGTCCGATGTGGATGATTATCTCAAGCGCGCTTCGGCAGCAGGTGAAAAGTACGACGTCGTGGTCTGCGATCCACCGAGTTTTACCAGGAACCGAAAGAGCGTTCCTGCCGCCAAGGCGGCGTACCGGAAGCTCCACGAACAGCTCTTCGGTATACTGAGACATAAAGGAATTCTTTTGACTGCCTCATGCTCGCACCACATATTCCGGGACACTTTTGAAGAAGTCATAGCTTCGGCAGCCGGGAGATCCGGCAGGACTCTACAGCTTCTTCATCGTGCGGGCGCGTCGCCAGATCATCCCATCCTGCCGTCCATGCCGGAGACCGAATATCTGAAGTTCAACGCGTATCGCGTGATCTAGTAGGTATGAATGTCTGTTTGGAGGAACTTACGGCGCCGGGATTTCCGTTATTTATGAGACCCCGGTACTGTGTCTAACAGAAAAATGAACGATATTTTGGTGTTCACGATATCTTTTTAGGACCTAAGAATATGTACAAGAAAATAGTCCTTCTGGTGCTCTTGGCCGCTGCTCCGGCGTTAGCGCAGGAATCGTTTAACTCGTCATACCCTGACACCCAATACACCTACATGCCGATGAAATTTCTTCCGCCGGACACTACCACCATGAGGCACCACGCGCTCGGGCTGGATCTAATGATAGGCAACAGCGGCTTCGGCGGAGGGGTGTTCTACAGGCAGACGATTACAGGGACTCTTTCGTGGATGGCCTCGTTAGTAATTTCGGAGGCGAAAGCTCCGAATGAAGTTGCGTATTACGATCCCTTTACCGGACAGAAATTCATCCCCGGGAAAATAAATCAGCTGTGGGTAATACCTCTAATGGTCGGACTGCAATACAGGCTTTTCAAGAATGAGATCACGAGTTCTTTCAGGCCGTACATCTTCGCCGGAGTCGGGCCCAATGCGATATTCGCGGCGCCGTACGATCAGCCACTTTCGTACAGCTTCTCTCATGGCCGGGGCTATTTCAGCGGCGGTGGATTCTTCGGTATCGGGGCGTACTTCGGAAGCGATCCAAATAGCCTCATCGGAGTCAGCCTGAGATACTATGTGCTTCCGATGTCCCATGGCATAGAAAGCATGCAGAACGAACCGATGGCAAACTTCAATTCGTTCTTCATAGCATTTAACATAGCGACACAGTACTAGAAAGGGACTTCGGCTGTGCCATGATTCGGGGAGGTGCGGCTAAGAGTCGAGTACTTTCTTCAGGGCAGCGCCCGTCCGCGATTCCTTAACCCGCGTAATTTCTTCGGGTGTACCCGCCGCGACCAGTTTTCCCCCCTCATCGCCCGCCTCAGGTCCAAGATCGATCACGTAGTCCGCGCATTTGATCACGTCGAGGTTGTGCTCGACAACTATGATGCTGTTTCCCTTGTCGCGAAGCTCAAACAGGACGTCAAGGAGCTTCGATATCTCCTCGAAGTGGAGACCTGTAGTCGGTTCATCAAGTATAAAGAGTACCTCCGTCTCGCTGCTCCCGGAAAGGAATGTGGAGACCTTTAGCCTTTGCGCTTCGCCGCCGGACAACGTGGAGAGGCGCTGGCCCAGCTTCAGGTAACTCAGGCCGACCCGTTCAAGAAGGTTAAGCGGCTTTACAACTTCCTTTCTATCGGAGAAGAACTCAAGCGCCTGGGCGACTGTCATATCGAGAACTTCGGCGATGTTCAGACCGCGGTACTTTATTTCGAGCGCCTCGCTGCTGTACCTCTTCCCTCCACATACTTCACAATCGAGCGTCACATCGGCGAGAAACTGCATCTCTACAACCTGTATCCCTTCCCCGCTGCAAGCTTCGCATCTTCCTCCCCAGTCCACATTGAAGGAAAAGTAGCTCGGCGAAAGCCCTCGCTCCCGCGCGAGCGGGGTGTTCGCGAAGAGACTTCTTATCGAATCGAATGTCCCGCTGTAGGTGGCGACATTCGACCTGGAGATTCTCCCCACGGCGCTCTGGTCGATCATCTCAACAGAATCCGGGAAGTAATCGAAAGTGATTCCCTTTGCCCTGCTGGTCGAAAGAGAAACGTTCTCCCTCGATTCAGCGACTGGTGAATTACTTCCCTGCTCCTTCAAAGCGTCGTAAAGGACGTCGTATACGAGAGTGCTCTTGCCGGATCCGCTTACTCCCGTTATACAAACGAAAGAATAGAGCGGTATGTCAATATCGAGGCCGGCCATGTTGTGCATAGTCGACCCTTTGATGTGTATGAACTTGTCTGCAGGCTTCCTCCGTTTTGGAAGCGGTATCTCCAGATCGCCGCGCAGGTATTTGCCTGTGACGGAGCTTTCTGCCGCGAGCAGGCCGTTGTATGATCCGGCGAACATTACCTCCCCGCCTAACGCGCCCGACCCGGGGCCAAGGTCGACTATGTAGTCCGCGTTCTTCATCATCTCTGCGTCATGTTCGACTACGATCACGGTATTATTGTATGCCTTCAGGTTCTGCAAAATGGAGACGAGCCTGTCCATATCTCTCGGGTGCAGACCAATACTCGGCTCATCAAGCACATATGTGGTAGCCACAAGAGTCGACGCCAGGCTTGTGGCGAGATTGACCCGCTGCGCCTCGCCTCCCGATAGCGTGGAGGAGAGGCGATCCAATGACAGGTAACCGAGGCCGATATCGTATAGGTAGCCGATTCGCTTTCTTATTTCTTCAAGAACCTGCCCCGCGATGACCGCGCTCTCGCCTTCAAGTCTGACAAGTTCGAAGAATTTCCGGGCGCGCGAGACTGTCATGCTAACGACGCCGCCGAGATTCTGACCGTCGATTTCAACCGCGAGAGCCTCCTTTCTCAGCCTCGCGCCTTTGCAGCTGGGACAGGTGACATAGCCCCTATACTTGTCAAGAAAATAACGTACTGAGAAAGAGTGAGATTTCTTTTCAAGATGCTTGACGAAACCGTGTATCCCAATGAAATTCTTGTCTCCCGAAATGAGGAAGTCCCATTCTGCCTTCGTTAGGTCCTTCACGAGAACGTCGAGCCGTATCTTTCCGCTCGCGGCAGCCTTCAAAAGGGAGCGGCGATAAATATCGAACGCTGGAGCAGCAATCAGACTGATCCCTCCATGAAGAATGCTCAAATAAGGATTGGCAATTGTCTTCTGCCAGTCGTAACCTACGACAGTTCCGAATCCCTGACATTCAGGGCACGCCCCGTAAGGATTGTTGAACGAGAAGAGGCGGGGCTCCGGTTCAAGATACGCAGAACCGCAAACCGAGCATTCGAAGCTGCTTGAGAACCTCCGAACGGTCGCGCTATCTACGTCGCAGATATAAATCTTTCCTCCCCCGTTCGCAAAACCTTGCTCGCAAGCCTCTATCACTCTCTCCGCGTACCCTTCGCTTCCCGGCACAACCCTATCGGCAAGTACCATGGGGGTACCGGAATCGGGGACTTCAGCTACGTTTGAGTCAATCAACTCCGTCGGTTTA
>JAJYGB010000555.1 GCA_021785235.1 Bacteroidota bacterium | reverse complement strand
AAGGAGGCTCTCGACCATGTATTGTTGATGGGTCCGCCCGGACTCGGCAAGACCACGCTCGCCAACATAATTGCTAACGAGCTTGGCTGCGAGATTGTTTCCACGACGGGGCCGTCCCTCGAGAAAGCCGGAGATCTTGCGGGTATTCTGACTTCCATACAAAAAGACGTTGTCGTTTTCATCGACGAAGTCCATAGGATGCCCGCGGCAGTCGAGGAAATACTCTACGGCGCGATGGAGGATTACAAACTGTCGATCGTCGTGGACCGCGGCCCGGGCGCTCGGAATGTCCAGCTTAATGTCAACCCGTTCACGCTCGTCGCGGCAACTACACGCGCAGGCCTGCTGAGCAATCCGTTCAGGTCGAGGTTCGGAATCATTGAACGCCTGGAGTATTACGACGATGAGTTTCTCGAGAGGATCGTAACGAGATCTGCATCGATACTGAAAGTCGAAATCGAAAACGATGCCGCATTCGAGATCGCCCGGCGCAGCAGAGGAACCCCGCGTATCGCGAACAGGCTTCTGAGACGGACACGCGATTACGCGGACGTGAAGGGCAAGAGCAAAATAGGTCTGGACATCGCAAAGCATGCACTTGACCAGCTCGAAGTTGATAAGACCGGTCTGGATGAAATGGACCGGAAAATACTCGCCACAATTGTCGATTACTACAAGGGGGGCCCGGTTGGCGTCAATTCAATAGCAGCTGTGGTAAGCGAAGACCCCGGCACGATTGAAGAAGTCTACGAGCCGTTTCTCCTGCAGAAAGGTTACCTCCGCAGAACTCTCAGGGGACGTGAGGCGACTGAGAAGGCGTATGAATTCCTGGGCAAAAAGAAAAGGGCGAAAACTGCCCAGGAAGAGCTCCCGTTGCCTGAACCGGGCAAGGAACCCGACGCCTGAGCCGTCTTTTCGCTTTCCATTTAACACTTCTCCCATTCATGGAATAAGCCGCATCGGAATTAGCAATGCCTCTTCCTCCTCTTAACCCGAATTATCGTCCCTTGCCGCCGGAGTTTTACCTTGCCGATACCTTTAAGCTGGTTCCAAGGATATTGGGCAAGGTTCTCGTCCGGAAGATCGGGCGAATCGTGATGGCGGGACGGATTGTTGAGGTTGAAGCATATGTCGGGGGTGATCCCGCCAGCCACGCGGCGAACGGGATGACCGCAAGGAACAAACCGATGTACGAGGACGGCGGAATCGCATATGTGTATTTCACCTACGGCATGCATTTTTGCTTCAACATCGTCACGGACCGCAAGGGATTTCCGGCGGCGCTTCTCGTCAGAGCGCTAGAGCCCCTAGCGGGGATAGAGGAGATGAAGAAACGGAGAAAGAAAGACGACCCGATGGACCTCACAAACGGACCCGCCAAACTCTGCCAGGCATTGGGCATCGACCGGAGTTTGAGCGGCGTCAGGCTCGATTCCGTGGGCCTGTTCATAGCGGATGACGGCTTCAAGGTTCGCAGCAAGGATATTCAGGCATCGACCCGTATCGGAATCAGGAAGGGAAGAGAGGCGGAATGGAGATTTTACCTGAGGGGGAACGGTTTTGTGAGCAGGACCTAGCCGAGGAAAAAGACGTTCATTTGGGGAAGGAACAATATGTACAGCGCCCACATTGTTAGCCCGAACGTGATCGGAACGGCAATGTTGTCGTCGACAATTTTGTACGAGAGCACCTCGGCAGCGGCCGCGACGACGGCAGCGGCGACGCCGATCAGGTATTCCGTCAGCATGTAATCGACCTTCGGGGTCAACGCCACCGCCACTACTCCGGCTATAACGAAAGCAAGGCTCCCCTCGTAACTCTTCGGGTTCCCGCGGCCGAGTACCTTGTGTTTGCCGAACCTTTTCCCGAACACTGCCGAAGAAGCGTCCCCGAGTATCAGGACCGTGAAGCTGCTTATCATGATGAATTTCGGAAAGATGAAGACGCAGATGACGGCGGAGATCAACAGGAACGTCGCGCCGTTCAAAGCGTGTGTCTTCCGGTCTACCTCGTGGCGGCGCAGGAGGAAACCGAAGAATTTGTAGAAGAGTTTCGAGATAAAAGGCACATCGTACCGGGCGAGGTCGATGGTGATGAAAACCGCGGTCATCGGTATAAGTATCCACAGGGCTATTGTCCTGGGTATGAAGTAGTAAATCAGAGGAATACCCAGGGAAAGGAGGTGGATTCCTTTTCTTACCAGTTCCGCCTTGAAGTCTACAGTGTCCTGAACCGCGGCGTTCTCCATCAATTTAGTTGGCGCCAAACTTCGCCCAAATTCGGCTTATCATTGATGGCTGATGAGAAAGCAATTTGGAACCAGCCTCAGTTCTTGCTCGCAGCGGGGGCAACCTGCCCGGGGGAGTCGTCTGCCTGGGACTTGCCATTGCCGTTTGGCTTGACGAATGGTGGTAGCTCCTCACCGCGAATCGATTTCTCGATTTCGTCAGCATCGAGTATCTCGCGCTCGAGGAGGGCACTCGCGAGCCTGTCCAGCGCGTCCGGGTGTTCGTTGATGATCTTCTCCGCCCGCGACATGCACGTCAACACTATCGATCTGATTTCTTCGTCGATCTCTATCGCGGTTTTCTCGCTGTAATTCCTATGCTTAGTGATTTCGCGGCCAAGGAAGATTTCCTGCTCGTTCTCTCCCCAGGTCAGTGGGCCGAGTTTGTCGCTCATGCCCCATTCGCAAACCATCTTGCGGGCGATGTTAGTGGCTTTCTCGATGTCGTTCCCCGCGCCGGTCGTGAACTTGTTAAAAATGATTTTTTCTGCGGCACGTCCGCCGAGCGCGTAGGTTATCATGGCCTGCAGATATTCGCGCGAGTAAGTGTGCTTCTCATCGATCGGCAGATAAGTGGTAACTCCCAGCGCGCGCCCACGCGGTATGATGGTTACTTTGTGGACGGGGTCGGCTTCCGGAACCATCTTAGCCACGAGGACATGACCGGACTCGTGGTAAGCCGTGACTTTCTTCTCCTCGTCGGAAATGATGGTGCTCTTTCGTTCCGGCCCCATCA
This sequence comes from Bacteroidota bacterium, assembly GCA_021785235.1. The sequence continues at coordinate 1,209 of JAJYGB010000555.1, read as the reverse complement.
TGACTTTATCCTTGGCTTCTTCCATGTCGGGCATGCTGACGCTCGCGTTGTTTTTTCTGGCGGCCAGCAACGCGGCCTCGTTAACGAGATTCGCGAGTTCCGCGCCGGCGAATCCGGGGGTCTCCTTCGCGATTATGCTGAGGTCGACATCGGCTGCCAACGGTATGTTCCGTGTATGGACTTTGAGTATACCTTCACGTCCTTTCACATCCGGCCTGTCGACGACAACCTGCCTGTCGAATCTGCCAGGGCGGAGGAGGGCGGGGTCGAGAACGTCGGGGCGGTTCGTCGCGGCGATGATGATCGTTCCGCTGTTCTGTTCAAAACCGTCCATTTCCACGAGGAGCTGGTTCAGCGTCTGTTCGCGCTCGTCGTGTCCGCCGCCTAACCCGGCTCCGCGGTGTCTTCCGACGGCGTCTATCTCGTCGATAAACACAATGCATGGCGCGTTCTTCTTGGCGGTATCAAACAGGTCGCGGACACGGCTTGCGCCCACGCCGACAAACATCTCGACGAAATCCGCGCCGCTGATCGAGAAAAACGGCACGCTGGCTTCTCCGGCAACGGCGCGAGCCAGAAGCGTCTTGCCCGTTCCGGGAGGGCCGAGAAGAAGCACGCCCCGCGGAATCTTTCCGCCGAGTCTCTGGAATTTCGCCGGCTCTTTCAAAAACTCTATTATTTCACCCAACTCTTCTTTGGCTTCGTCAGCCCCGGCGACGTCATTGAAAGTCACCTTGACCTGACTCTCCGTCATCAGCTTCGCACGACTCTTCCCAAAGCTGAAGATGCCCTTCGTGTTGTTCCCCTGCATCCGGCGCATGAACACCAGCCAAATGCCGAGGATGAGCACCCACGGGAGGAAATTTATCAGGCCGTTAACCCACTGGTCGCTTTCCTTGACAAAATTGAATTTGACCCCTTCTTTCTGCCACTGGGCGATCACGTTAGGATCCGCAGCCTGGGGAAGGAAGACGACGAACTTTGTGATCTTCATCCTCTTGCCCGTATCGGTAGTAATCTCTGTGGGTTCCTTCAGAGTACCGTGAAAGTCGTAATTGTTAACATCGGATTTCTTGATAACGGCTTCCTTCACGAACCCGGAATCGAGAAGCGTTTGATATTGCGTGTAGGTGATTTCAGTCTCCTGGTTGTTGTTGCCTCGAAAGAGCGTCATTACCAGGAAGACGGCTAAGATTATTGTGGCCCACC
>JAJYGB010000554.1 GCA_021785235.1 Bacteroidota bacterium | reverse complement strand
TATCTTCTTCGCTCGATTCGCAACAACCGAGAAGGGGCGGTTTTACATCGACAAATACATGATCAAGATACCCGCCATCGGGAGCCTCCTCCACAAGACGAGTATCGAGATATTTTGCAGAGTCTTCTATGCCATGTACAGCGGCTCCGGAGAGAACATAGACGTCATTAAGCTTGCTGGCGAAGCATGCGGCAATAAGTATATGGAGCACCAGATCAAAACGATTGCGATACCGATGATGGTGACTCAGGGTAAGGGGTTGACTGAGGCGCTCGCGGCAACCAACGTGTTTACCGAAACAGCCGTCTCCAGATTTCACAGCGGCGCGGAGACCGGCACGGTTCGCAATACCGCCCTTCAGCTTGCCAACTACTACGAAAAGGAAACCGGGTACAAGCTCAAGAACGCCATCGACTTTGTACAGGTTGTCGTGTCGATGATTATCATGGTCGTCATGATAGCTCTTACGATCGTGTCTTCCGAGTCTGCTTTGATTAATCCCACTATGCCCGGACAAGGTTGAGCAGGCGATGCCGGAAATTGATATAAGTGATAAGCTCGGTTACACGCTTCTCAAGAAGGGGATAATCGATTACGAGACTCTTGAACTCGCGATAAAGAAAAAAGAGGCCGAGGATTCCAAAACACGGAGGACCCTGGCGCAGATACTCGTCTCGGATTTCAATGTCGAGCATGATCTTGTATTCCGTGAGGTAGCCAACTTATACGGATTTCGGGAGATCTACCTCGCCGATGAAGTCATAGACGGGGAAAGGGTCGACTTCATAAAGAAGCTTGTCGAATCGGGGGACAATCTCAGGGATGAAATCATTAACGCGAAGATGCTCCCGCTCAAGTTCGACGAAGCGCGGCCTGATAAACTCATTATTGTCGCGGCCGACCCTACCAACAAAGAAATCCCGAGACTTGCCCGCAGTTTTGCCGCGAAGCGCTATGAAGTGGCTTACGTCAGGCTCAAAGATCTCCAGGGACTGATCGATAAAGTATTCCCTCCCGAAAATGAATTCCTGAAGGTCCTGACAAGCTCAACGCAAGATGAACTTGGCGATGTCACTTCCGGCGAAGAAGAGGGGATAGATGAGCAGCAACTCGAAGCCGAGATTAATAAGAGTGTCCTCATTAATCTTGTCGAGGGAATGCTTGTCGAGGCGGTGCGGAGAGGCGCGTCAGATATACATGTGGTCCCACGCGACGGCGGCAGGACCGATATTCATTTCCGTATAGACGGCGACTTGAGATTGTGGTACACTCAGGAAGGAGTTCTCCCTGAGGCGGTGTCGGCCGTAATAAAAGACAGGTCCAAGGGGGCCGACAGGTTCGAGCGAGAAGCTGGCCAGGATGCGTTCATCCAACGTAAAGTCGACGACCACTGGATCCGCTTCCGTGTCTCAATCCTTCCAATGGTGGCAAGCGAGTTTAGGCATAAATTCGAGTCGGTGGTTATCCGCGTGCTCGACGACAGAAAGGTCATAACCGATCTGGAGAAACTCGGACTCCAGGGACCTGCCAGGGAAGGATTTTACAAGGCGATCAGCAAGCCGCAGGGTATGGTGGTGCTCACTGGTCCCACCGGTAGCGGCAAATCTACGACCCTCGTTGCCGCGCTATATCAGGTCATCGATCCGACCGTCAATGTGCTTACGGTCGAAGATCCGGTCGAGTACATCATAAACGGAGCTCGTCAGCTTAGGATCGGGCCCAAGATGAACTTCGAGCAGGCGATCAGGTCGATCCTGAGGCACGACCCGGACATAGTGCTCGTGGGAGAAATTCGCGATAAAGAAACGGCTGAGATAGCGGTAAAGCTCGCTAACACAGGTCACCTGACATTCTCCACGCTTCACACGAACGACGCGCCGAGCGCGGTTGCAAGGCTGTACAAAATGGGAATAGAGCCGTTCCTGCTCGCAAGCGCGGTGAACATAATAGTCGCTCAGCGACTTGTTCGAACGCTCTGCTCCAACTGCAAGCAGAAATTAGGCAAAGATGAGATCGACCGCGATGCGTATTTGCGATTCGGATTTTCCGAGGAAGAGCTCAAGACCGCGACTCTCTATAAGGCCGTAGGGTGCGAGAAATGCAGCGGGACTGGGTATAAAGGAAGGGCGGCAATCCACGAAGCCCTTTATTTCTCGAAGGAGATCAAGCATATCATCATGACCGCCGGCGAGAATATCAATGAAGATGATATCCGCAACCAGGCGATCAAGGACGGCATGTGGACGTTGCGACGTGCTGGTATCAATCGTGTCCTTGAAGGATCGACCACGATGGAAGAAGTGGCAGCGACAACGACTGAAGATTGAGACGGATTTAATGGAGCTCCCAATCGAGGTTGAAAGCAAGTTAAGATAAGACAGGAGAGCTAATTGGAAGCTGTACGAGCCGACGACTCCTCACCGGTTAGAGGATTGCTTAAAGAATTGTCTTCACAAGTGTCTGAACTTGTGAGGGGGTTGGAAAGGCACATATTCATAGGAAACATAGTAGCGAATCTTCCCGAAGATCAGCGGATTGATATTAGAGATTTTTTCAACGCGTTTCTTTCCAAGATGCAGGACAACAGCGCCTCGGATATAGATCTAGGCGGTTTCGGTTCGCGCGGAAAGGTCTGGTACAGGATATTCGGGGCAAAACAGCCCGATGAATCGTGGGGGATTTTCTCGTCGGAGGAAGCCAGCCTGATGATACAGAACGTAATGACCGATCGTCAGCGCCAGTTCCTCTACGACAAGCGCAATCTCGATTTTTCGTACATGTTTAACCAGGGCGACCGGATTTTCAGGTTTCGCGCCGATGCTTATTTCGACATGGAAGAGCTTGCGTTAAATATGCGCGCCGTTAACGAGCAGGTTCGTCATATTGACGATCTCGTCCTGCATCCAAATGTTCTGAATGTCCTCAATCTCGCTCATACCAAGGAAGGGTTGATTCTCATCACCGGTATAACAGGTTCCGGCAAAAGCTCAACTTTGGATTCGATCATTGACATGAATAACCATGCCGTAAAAGGTGACATCGTGATAATCGGGTCCCCTATTGAATACGTTCACATTTCCGATAAATGTATTGTACGCCACAGAGAAGTGGGGAGAGACACGCTGTCTTTCAAAGACGGCGCGGTAGAGGCCCTTAGGCAGGACCCTGACATAGTAATGATAGCTGAAATGCGTGACGCCGATACGATTATGACGGCTCTTGAGATAACAGATAGCGGTCACAAGGTCTTTTCCACGCTTCACACCGCGTCTGCTGTCGAGAGTATAGACAGGATTGTGGCTGAGATGCCGCCGAATGAGCAGGAGCGAGTTTGGCAGCGCATCGCAGATGTTCTGAAGTGCGTGATTTCCCAGAAGCTTGTACCGAGCCTGGACGGCAAACGGGTGCTCGCGAAGGAAGTCCTGGTGGCCACCCCGTCGGTCAGGGCGGCAATCAAGAACAAAAATTCGAGCGAGATTTATCAGATGATTTCGGAAGGCGCCGAATATGGAATGGTAACATTGGAACAGGATCTAAAAAGGTTGTACAAGCAAAGGAAAATCTCGAAAGAGAACACGCTTAATTATGCCAACAACAAGCGAAGGATGGAACAACTCCTTGCCGGAGGGGCTCTTTGATTCGCAACGGGATGAACACTGTCATGATTCTTCCTTCATGTAAAGTGGAATTAATCTAGGAGCGCGACATGGCTTCAAACGATGCCATCGGACTGTACGTCGACGGAGTTGATCTAAAAGTAGCAAACGTAGCACGACGCGGAAGAAAGATCATCTTGCTCGATCTTTTCAATGCCAAGCTTGTCCAGAAATTGGAAGTTGGCGCCGTCGTTGCCACCGGAATGGGATTCGACACTCCTGCTGAGACGATCGATCTGAATCAGTCCACTACAAAGGACGAGGAGCGCGATGAACAAACGAACTCAGCCATCGTGGCTGAGCTGTTCGACAGATACGAGAAAAAGAAGCAGTTGGCTGTATCCATCGGAGAGCCGTACGTCTTTTATCATCCCATAGAAGTCCAGGGAAAGCAAAAGCGTGACAAGATTGTGGCCCGGATTGTCGAGGAATTGCAGGCTACCCGCGCCGGAATCACTAAAGATCAGGTGCGGCTCTTGTCAAGCACATCCGAGACAAGCTTCGTCGGCGTCGTCAGCGAACAGGACGTTCCGGTCCTGGATCTGGTGATGAGCGCGAAGTCGTTCCTGGGTCCCCGGAT
>JAJYGB010000574.1 GCA_021785235.1 Bacteroidota bacterium | reverse complement strand
TCGATGCTCCCCGTATAATGGCTCATCTCTTTTTCGTCCTTCGCGGTCTTGGGTTCGAATATGCCGAGGATCCTGGCCGGATTTCGGCTGCACATAGCTGATGCTTTCGACATCGCCTCTTCGAAAGAGAGCGGCGCGTGCACCCTGTACCAGACACCTTCCATCGACGATGTGAGCCAGTTCAGGATATTTGAGAACGCCTTATCCATTGTCAGCGTGCTCCCAAATAGCGCGTTGCCTCTGTCTGCTATTTGGAGGTACTCGCCGCCCGCGCTTATCTTACCGTCGACGCCGAGCATCGAAAACCTATCGAGTCCTTCGAGCAGCGTGCGGACCATGCTGTCCGTGATCACCGCGACATTATCATATCCTTTTCTCTTTATGATATCCATGATGTAAGCCTTGTCGACGTGGTAGCCGTCTGCTATCAGTTCGACGGAGACATCATCGGCGCGCAGCACGCTCTCTACGGCGCCTCCGCTGTCGAAAGGCTTCACGGAAGATCCCGTGGGCCCGTTCGGGAAATGAATGGCGAGCCTAGTTCCATCCGATATCGCCTGACTGTACTGGTCTCCACTGGCTCCCGTATGTCCCGCGGCACAGACGATTCCTTTAGCCGTAAGATATTTAATCAGCTCGAACGCGGGCGCTCCCCATTCAGGAACGACGTTGACGGCTTTTATCAAGCCGGCGGCAGCGCTCTGCAACTCGTCAAACAAGCTTATTGAAGGTTCGTGGAAATAATCCGGATTATGCGCGCCACGGTACTCGGGATCTTTCATGAATGTGCCTTCGATATAGAGTCCCTCCAGCACATCCACCCACGGTTGTCCGTGAAAAGCGTGTCGATATCTTTCCACGTATTGAAATACCTTTCGCAAGTTCGCCACCGGTGAAGCAAGGCTCGTGAGTAGCGCGCGCGTGACTCCGGTTTCAGCGAATTTTCTGAGCGCGACGTCCAGGCCGGAGAGATATAGTTGTTCGTCGGAGTTGAAAGTGTCTTTTGTATCGTCGTAGACTCCGAGTGTGAGGTCGAATCCGGCGATGCCGTTCGTGTGTATGTCGATGAACCCTGGAATTATGAATTTTCCGGCGGCGTCGATTTCCAGAGAGTCTGAGCCGACAGGAATGCTGGGATCCACCTTCGAAATTATTCCTCCGCTCATTTCTATATCCGTCCTCTTCAATCCATCCGGAAGAAGGACCGATCCGTTCTTTATGACTATTTTTTCTCGCATGACTGATTCCATGTTCAAATACTTATAGCTGAATCTGCTCCAACAATTCTAAGATTAATATCATGTTTCTGATTATATGATAAGGGTCCTTCACCGGAAGTGCCACGACCTTGTTGATGGGATTTCCCATTCTGTCTCTTATCTGCACCCATTCTCCCGTCTCGTTCTTTTTATCTGGGAATGTGCTGAATACATATTCATGCGCCATTTCGTAAAGAGAGATGAACTCTTCGTCTTTGGTAAGCGCGTATGAGAGGAGCGTGGTGTAGAGCATTTCCGAATGGGGCCACCAAAGCTTCGTGTCCCATGTGTCTAGTATGAGCGTCTCGTAAGGATCTCCCGTCTTTGTTCCGCGAGGCTGTCCGCCTTCCGCGTCCGTGAATCTGAGAAGGCCGCCGAATTCCCGATCCCACCCGGTTTTGATTGCCGACTTAACTGCTCTCGCGGCCTTATCGATGTAGTCGATCCTGTTCTTTCTCTTCGCGAGGCTCATTACAAACCACATATCTTCAATCGCGTGCCCCGGATTGACGTGGCGGCACAGGACGCTATCGCGGGAAGCGGTATCGGGACCGACGACTTCGATTATTCTGCTTTCCTTTTCGTCATAGAAATCTTCCATAATCTCGCGCATATAGGCGGAACTTTCATCGTCGACTTCCGCGTGTCTTTTGTCGTCGAGCATTTTGAGAGTGAGCGAAAGCTCTTCGCTGACGTTCAGCATGATCATTGGGACCGAGTGAAACTTATATCCCTTTGGAATTGGATAAGGCTCGCTCCTGAGACCCTCCTGGTGAAGCCTTTCTGCCGTGTGCCTGTAAACCCTGAACGCGAGATCCACATAATGTTTGTCCTTGAACACTCTCGCATATTCTGAGAAGCCGAGAGCAACGAAGCAGTCAGCGTAGAAACTTGTGTCAAAACCCTTTCCGGGAATGCTCTCAAGCCAGTTGCCTTTCTCGTCCGTGAGAAAGACGCAGTTGCCGTTTTCCATGAAAACATTTTTTTCAATGAAGCCCACAGTCTTATTGAGATCGTCACGCAGGCCTTTTGCATCGAGTGATAACATCTGTCTTTTCGACAACGAGTAAAGTTTGCTCCATATCCATACAAACCTTCCCTGAGACCATGTGTACTTGTTCTTGCTGACGAGCTCCGTGCCGGCGTTGTTGAAGCAATTGAAAATTCCGCCGTTCTTTCTGTCCACGGCCTTGTTCCAGAACCTGAAGAAGTTGTTCTGTAGCAGATCCTTATAGAAATTTTCGAGATCCGTCTTGTCTTTCCATTTAGAATTCAATTTTGAAATCTCCGAATAGAATATATGCCGACTCTCTTCCGTACATTAGAAACAATCTGGCAGTCAAATTCATCATTCATCCCTTCCGTCGTTTACATTTGCCAGCGACAGCTGGCTGAGCAAGCGCTCCACACTTTCAGATACCTCTCCGTTTCTTTCGACGAATCCCATGAATAGGTACACCAGGATGGAAGCGATCGTCGGCAAGGCGAGTATTAAGGCCTGGCTTCCCTGGTAGTTAATCACCTTCATCAGCACGAACACGACAACTCCGGTTATGATGGATGAGATTGCAGCCCTTGAGCCGCTGTGTTTGAAGCGAGGTACTAGACCCAAGATCATCGGAACGGCAGTAGGGCCGACGAGTGCGCCGAACCACACCACGATTAGTCCGATCACGCCGCCGAAATCCTTGTAGAAGGCCGTTATAATCAAAGTCATGAAGACGAAAGTAAATGTCGTCACTCTGGCGAGCCTCAGCTCCTTCTTGGGATTCAGCCCTCTGAATCTTTCTGACAGAAACGGGATTATGTCCCTGGTTATAACGGCAGATACCGTGTTGGCATCTGAAGTGACCATGGAAAGAGTAGCGGAGAATATGCCTGCCAATACCAGCCCCACGAGCCCCGCCGGGAGAAATTTTCTGACCATCAAGGCGTAAGCATCCGTAGGGTCTGCAAGTCTTGGAAGAAAGATGGGCGCTGCCCACATAGGGAAGAAAAGAATCAAAGGCCAAAACAAATAAAGCGTTCCCGATAAAAGTCCGGATTTCTTCGCGCTAGACGCGTTCGGCGAAGCGATATATCTTGTCGCCAGACTCCATGTACCTCCGTTATAGCTGAATGATGACATCAGCATGTAAGCGAGGAAGAACGCGAATGTGTAAGGTCCATTGAACAAATTTGCGTGGCCTTGCGGAAGCCGGGACCACATGGCCGATATACTTCCTATGCCGCCCAACTTCCCAACTACCGTTATGAACATCAACACGCCTGCAACGATCTGGATAATGAACTGGACGAAGTCCGTGTAGAGGTCTGCCCACAATCCTCCGACAGTGGTGTATAGCAACGCTATGGCAGCGGTCATTACGGCCCCGGCAAAGACAGGTAGGCCTGTGAAAACGTTTAGTAATATACCGATCGAAGCCCACTTCGCCGCCACATCGAACAATTTGAGAAGGGTTCCGCTGAAGGCGGTTAGAAGCTGAGTGGAGAGCCCATATCTGACCTGGAGATATTCGGTTGGCGATCCGATGTTCAGGTTTTGTCTCAGCCTGGACCATCTCGGAGCTATCAGGTAAGCTCCGGTTATGACTGCGATTGATATCGCGACGGCCCACCATATATAGATAGTGAAACCGTAAGTATAGGCGACGCCGGCGAACGCTACGAAGACTACGCCGCTGTACCCCGATACGTGATGCGATATTCCTGCGAGCCACCATGGCACCTTTCCACCCGCGACGAAAAAGTCGGTGGAGTTTTTTATTTTCCTTGAAGAATAGAAGCCGATCAGCACCATCAGCCCAAAGAAGATGACAATTACAACGTAATCGGGAAATTTCATCTGTGTGCTTCCACTATTTCGTCATGAGATATGAGCTGTCCTGGAATTAGGCCGATAAATGGTAAGAGGTCAACAAAATTCAATCTCTCCGAAGAACTGAGGCAGATGAAAATTGGGCTGCTCGGAATTAACGGGAGCCCA
>JAJYGB010000040.1 GCA_021785235.1 Bacteroidota bacterium | reverse complement strand
TTTGGGGATTCAACCCAGCCTATATAATGGACATCAAGTTTGAAGGACTACCGCTTGAAGAGATCTTATTTTTCGTCGCCGTGCCGGTTACATCGCTATTGGTTTGGGAAGCGACGGGATACCGGAAGGGTGATAGATGATGTACACGATACCCGCTGTGATTTCCGCGATAGTTACGCTTGCGCTCGATATGTTATTTCTTCGTACCAGGATCATCATGACGCGTCACTTTCTCATTTTCATCGGCTTCATGACGTTAGGTTTCCTGATTTGCAACGGCATTCTGACGGCGCTCCCTGTTGTGACCTATAACCCGGCCGAAATGCTCAACATCAGATTTTTCTCCATCCCCGTAGAAGATTTTATTTATGGTTTTTCACTCATAACGTCTACGATTTCCATATACGAGTTTGTAAAAAGAAAGGAACAAATATGAACAGCTACCCAATGACATTGGGCAGAGACGAACGGGAAGGTTTCCGGTCGTTTATTACAGATACAATCGTCTCGGACGAGATACTTTCCGAATCCGGGCTTGAGATTGCAAAAGCGAGTTATCGCGACCTGATAATTCGGGAAGGTGAGAATGTTCACAGGGAGGGACTTCTGAAAACTCCGGAGCGCGCGGCGAAAGCGTGGGATTTCCTTACGAGCGGTTACGAGACGGATCCCGCGGGACTCCTGAAAGCCGCGGTGTTTGAGGAAGACTTCGATAGTATGGTGCTTGTGAAGGACGTCGAGTTCTATTCGCTCTGCGAGCATCACCTGCTCCCCTTCTTCGGGAAGGTTCATGTCGCTTACATTCCGGACGGAAAGATCGTCGGCTTGAGCAAAATACCGCGAGCGGTGGACGCGCTTGCCAGACGCCTACAGGTGCAGGAGAGGATGACGAAACAAGTTGCCGATCTAATTCAGGAGACGCTTGAACCTAAGGGAGTAGCCGTCTCGGCGGAGGCTTCTCACATGTGCATGATGATGCGCGGAGTGGAGAAGCAAAACTCTACCACCGCTACGACATATTTCACCGGCGCTTTTGAAAGCGACCCGAAGATGCAGGAAAGGTTCTTCAACTCGCTAAAAGGGTCGGGAAGATGAAGAAGAAGATTGCCATTGTCGGAGCCGGTCTCGCGGGTTTATCGGCAGCGTCTTTGCTTGCCAAGAACGGCCATGACGTGACCGTCTTCGAAAAGAACGCGGCGCCGGGAGGAAGGATGAACAGGCTGGTGACAGAGGAAGGATTCAAATTTGACACCGGCCCAACCCTTCTCCTTATGCTGAGTTCCCTCAGGAAACTTTTCAAAAAACTCGACAAGAATATTGAAGACTACATGGAGCTGAAGCTGCTCGAACCGAGCTATCGGGTCTTCTACGCGGACGGAACGGAGTTCAACTCCAGCACGAACATCGCGATGATGACAAATGAGATCAGGGAGAAGCTGAACGGTGACGCGGATATAGAATCGTATTTGAAATTCTTCAGTTATCTCTCGAGGCTCTACAGGCTTACTATCCCAAATTTCGTGGACAGAAATTACAGGCGGCTATCGGACTTCATAAATCCGAAATCTCTTTATTACCTAGCAACATTGAAAATGCTTGGATCACTTTACGGGCGGGTCAGCAACTATTTCCGGGACGAGCGGCTAAAGATGCTCTTCAGCTTCCAGACAATGTATCTGGGGATATCACCTTTTGAGGCGCCGTCAGTCTACGGTGTCGTGACTTACATGGAAAGCGGCGAGGGTATTTACTTCCCTGTGGGGGGAATGTACAAAATTGTGGAAAGCATCCAAGAAATCGCTGTCGAATACGGCGTTAAATTCAGGTACAATTCCGAAGTGACGAAGATTGAGAAGGATGGAGACCACGCGTCATCTCTTGTCATCAATCATTCAGAAAGAGAGACTTTCGATGTCTACCTTGTAAATGCGGATCTCCCTTACGCGTACGAGACGCTCCTCGACGAAACGCCCAAGAAAAACGCTGTCCCGAATTCTGGTGAGTTGAAGTCATCGTCGTCGGCCTACATGATGTACCTCGGCACGGACAAGCAGTATAAGCACCTCCTGCATCACAACGTCGTCTTCTCGGGAGACTACAAGCTAAACCTGGACGACATTTTCAAAAGGCAGATACTCCCGGAGGATCCTGCTTTTTACGTCTGCATTCCAAACAGGAGCGATACATCACTCGCGCCGGAAGGCGGGGATTCCATCTACGTGCTGGTCCCCGTTCCACACAAGACGCCCAATATCGATTGGAACAGAGATGAGCCCGCATTCAGGGAAAGGATATTAAACAGGATGTCCGACAGACTCGGCATGACTGATATCCGTGACCATATAGTTTATGAGAAGACATTTACGCCGGATGCATGGGCAAACGAGTACAATCTCTGGAAAGGATCGGCGTTTGGGCTAAGCCATTCCTTCTTCCAATCCGCCTATTTCAGGCCTCAAAACAAGTCGAAGACACTTAACAATGTTTATTTCGCCGGCGCGAGCACCGTTCCTGGGAACGGCATTCCAATGGTCATCATCTCGGGCTCGCTGGCGGCAGAGAGAATAGAGGAGGATTTAAGATGAATCTCACTTCTCCGAATTCTGACAGGCTGGAGCATTTAAAGCTGTCGCTTAAATGGTCCCGTGAAATGACGAAAGTCTTCTCGAAAGGATTCTATCTATCGACATTCCTCATGCCTGCCGGTTTGAGACGCGATGTGTTCGCACTTTACGGCTTCTGTCGCTATACTGACAACATCGGTGACTCTCCAAGAAAAAGAAGCGTGGACAAAATAACACAAGAGCTGGAACACTGGCGGGACGAACTGAGATCGGCATATGATAGCGGGGAGTCTCAAAACCCCATCATGAACGCGTTCGTCCACGTCGCGATCGAGAGGGAGATACCGATAAGTCTGCCGCTCGAGCTCATAGATGGAGTTCAGTCAGACATTCAGACGGATTCTTACGCCGACTTCAATTCGCTCCGCAAGTTCTGTTACCAGGTGGCGTCCGTCGTGGGCGTCATGATGACCCATGTGATCGGCTTCAGCGATGAAGCCGCATTTCAGCACGCTGAGTCTCTCGGCATCGCGATGCAGCTTACAAACATACTCCGCGACATCAACGAGGACTGGCAGCTTCACAGAAAGATTTTCCTCCCCGCCGACGACCTGGAACGCTTCGGCGTGACACGGGAAGATATAGCGAACTGCAGAATCACGGAACACTTCGTGGATCTGATGAAGTTCGAAATCGCGAGGGCCCGCGGCTATTACCAGGACGCTCATCGAGGTATCGAGCTGCTTTCCAAAAGAGGGAGGCATTCGATCAGGGCCGCCGCGGAAATTTACGCCAACATACTTATGGAGATTGAAAAGCAAAACTACGACGTCTTTTCTTCAAGACCGGTGGTACCGCTTCCCGCGAAATTGGCGATTATGGTGAAGAGTAAATTCTCGGTATCAACGCCCCGCGAAAAGGAGATCTGTCAGGGAAACGCGATCACTGAACAGACAGACAAAGTCAACATATATTGACGGAGAAGATTATCATGACACTCACCGATTTCATCCTGAGAGCGTCGATCGTTTTGTTCTTCTTCCTTCTTATGGAAGCTGCGGCATGGGCAACACACAAGTACGTGATGCACGGCTTCCTGTGGGTATTGCACAAGGATCACCACATGCCTGATCACAATCGACTCGAGAGGAACGACCTATTCGCGCTTTTCTTTGCCCTGCCGAGCGTCGCGCTAATCGCGGTGGGAGCGGCGGACGGGTTCAGTCTTCTCTTCTTCGCGGGCGTGGGAATCGCTCTATATGGGATGGCGTATTTCTGGTTCCACGATATCGTGGTTCATCAGCGGCTCCGGATTCTGGGCAATTACAAGAACAAATATCTTGACTCGATCATAGCCGCTCATCTTGATCATCACCGCGGGAGAGGCAATTATGGGTTCCTTTTTCTTGTCTCGCGTCGATACTTCAAACGGATCACTCTTTCAAAATGACAAATCGCAAGCGAGACGTTGGAAAGGATACAGAAGTTATTGAGTCTGATAATCCGCGCCCAATTATCTGCTGGTTTCGGCGAGACCTCAGAGTCAGGGATAACCCTGCCCTTTTTCACGCCGCTTCGACCGGACTGCCGGTCATTCCGATTTTCATTGTGGACACGGAGCTGATTGAAGGGATTAAGAGCGACGGGGCGGTTTTCGATTTCCAGGCGGAGTGTCTTCAAGAT